>DASYZF010000337.1:0-9787 GCA_035946515.1 Gammaproteobacteria bacterium
GCATTACGTGGACACTGCTTCCACGGCGCTCACGCCTCCCGAGAGCGCGCTCTATACGGGCGACGGCAGGCGCGTGGCGCTGATCCATGCCGCCGCGAAGCTGCCCTATGAGTTCTCGAAACCCCAGTTCCTGACCATCCCGGCTGGCGACGGCAAGACGCCGATCTACGCTCGGCTCACCCTGCCCGCGGGTTTCGACCCACATAAGAAGTATCCCGTGATCATGTTCCAGTACGGTGGACCCGATGTGCCGCCGCTGGTGCGCGATGTCTGGGGCGGCGCCAACTTCCTCTTCGACCAGCTCTTGGCGCAGCAGGGCTATGTGCTCTTCGCCACCGACAACCGCGCCGCCACCTATTTCAGCCACGTGGACCAGGCGCGGGTGAAGGGGCATTTGGGGGCGCTGGCGCTAGAGGACCAGTTGGCGGCGGTGAAATGGCTCAAGTCCCAAGCCTACGTGGATGGTGCCCACATCGGCCTCTGGGGCTGGAGCTACGGCGGCTACATGACCGCCTACGCGCTCACCCATGCCCCCGGGGTCTGGCGCGCTGGCATCAGCGTGGCGCCCGTCACGGATTGGCAGGATTACGACTCGGTCTACACCGAGCGCTACATGGGCACCCCGCAGGAGAACCCCAAGGGTTATGCGGAGAGTTCGGCGGTGGCGGCGGCGGGCGGCCTCGCCGATCCCTTGCTTCTGGCCGCCGGCACCGGCGACGACAACGTGCACTGGCAGAACACCTTGCAGTTCGTCCAGGCCCTGATCGATGCCGGCAAACCCTACGAGCTCCTGGTCTATCCCAACAGTACCCACGGCATCGCGGGGCCCGCGGCCCGCACTCATCTGTTCACCGCCATGGAAGGATACTGGCGCCAGGAGCTCAAGCCTTGAGAGGAGACTAGGTCATGGTGGCGAGGATTCTGCTCAAGCGCGTCTACGAGAAACCGGCGAAAACCGACGGCCTGCGCATATTGGTGGATCGCCTCTGGCCCCGGGGCCTCAGCAAGCAGAAAGCCAAGGTCGACCATTGGCTGCGGGACATCGCCCCCAGCACCGCTCTGCGCAAATGGTACGGCCATGATCCTGCCCGCTGGCCGGAGTTCCAGCGCCGCTACGCCAGGGAACTGAAAGCACAGCCCGGCGCTTTGAAAGAATTGCGGGCCCTGCTCAAGGCCCACATCACCATCACGCTGCTGTTCTCTTCCAAGGAAGAGAAGCTCAACAACGCCGTCGCGCTCAAGGCGTATCTGCGCAAGTGAGCGCCCTTTAGGACGAGCGAGTCCGAAAGCGGCGAGCGCCTTCCTGTGCCGGGTCTTAGTCTGGCTCCATCCCTACCGGATGGCCGGACCATGCGTATCTTCCTATCCCTGATCACACTCCTGGGCGCAGGGTTCGCCCCATTTGCGCAGGCTGCACCGCGATGCGCCAACAACGTCGCGGCCTTGGACACGGAGTTCCAGGCAGCCACAGGGCTCAAGGATGCGGCCGCCATCGACCGGCTGCTACCCGACGATTACATCCTAATCACCAGCAAGGGCCAGGTGGAGACCAAGGCGGGCCTCTTGGCGGAAGCCCGCGACCCCAAGGTCATATATACCCACCAAGAAGACAGTCAGCAGACGGTGCGCATCTGGGGCGACACCGCGGTGATCACGGCGCTGCTCTGGGCTGCCGGTACCGAGGACGGTAAACCCTTCGAATACCGCGTGTGGTTCAGCGACGTATACGTGTGCACGCCCCAGGGCTGGCGCTACAGCTTCGGCCAGGCGGGGGCACGCGCCTGAATCAGGGCTGGACGGTGACGCCTCTCCAGAAAGCGAAGTAGCCGCGGATGTTGTCTGCGGCCGGTTTGGGGTCTGGGTAGTACCAAGCGCCGCCGTCGCTGACCTTGCCGTCCACCACCACGTCCTTGTAGCTCGCGGTCCCTTTCCAGGGGCAGACCGTGTGCCGGTCGCTGTCCTTGAAGTATTCGGTCTTGAGGGTGGCCGGCGGGAAATAGTGGTTGCCTTCCACCACCACGGTCGCATCGCTCTCGGCCACCACCTTGCCGTTCCAGATCGCTTTCATGGGCGCGCTCCTGCCGGGTTACGGCTCCATGTTAGCCCAGGGGGTATGTCGGTGCCCCATCGGGGCGACGAATGTATATCCGAATGAAAATCAGAGGGTTATGGGGCGTCGAATTGGCGGCGCCCACTCGCGCCCGCGCCCGCCGGCCAGCAGGTTGCACTGCGGCCAAAGATGGGTTAACACATACGCCGCGGATTACCCGTCACATACGAACTTGCGGAGTAAGCATCATGAGAAAAGGTGGCTTGGTGGTGGCTGGCCTCATGGGGGCCCTGGTGCTGGCAGCGGCCGGCTGTTCCGGCGGCGGCGACACCTATGTCCTGCGCGGCACGCCCACCCCGCGTTCCGGTACCGATACCGGCAACTTCATGATCTCCGGCAAGACCTGCAAGTACGTCACCATGGTGGGCTTCTATTCCGACGCCCAGGTGCTGAGTTACCCCTGCAAGGTGCTGGCGGACGAGGAAGACGCCCTGGGCGATCCGCACACCCATGTGACCATCGAGATCACCACCTCCAAGGGCCCGGTGACCGCCAAGATCGACGGTACCCCGTCGGGCATGACCGCCACCCAGGCCCCGGACCTCGGCAACCAGTACCCCTTCCCGCCGAACTGGGCCGTGGCCACGATGGCGCCTCCCATGACCCTGCGCAACAATGACGGCAGCGCCACGGCGGTGACGCTCCAGATCCAGGGTGCTGAGTGCGCCATGCGCATCAACACCTCCGACGTGAACTGCGGCCTCGCCTTTTGGTCCGACGGGTCCTATTCCATCTGGGTGCCCGGCCTCTTGGTGAACGCGGACTATGCCAGCTACGTCATCGGCTTGAGCTTCGGCAAGACCTCGCCGGGCCAGTGGGCCATGCCGCGGCCTCTCCCCGGTTTCCCCGCCACCTACGGCGAGGTGCAGGCCAAGAAGTAAGACTCGCGCGGGATCAAGACCGCTTGAGACGGAAACGGCGCCGCGCGGCGCCGTTTCCTTTTGCATCCTGGGGGCGCTGCTAAGCGCTGCGGACCAGCAGCGGCGCGTGGTGATGGTGGCGCTTCGCGCTCACGGCCGGCTGCGGGATGTGCTCGGCGGTGAAGCAGGGCGGGCTGCGGCGCAAGAGCGACCAGTCGCTCTGGCGGATCACCTGCTCCAAGTAGCGCATGTTGTTGCGCACCGATTCCATGTAGAGGCTCTGGCCCCCGAAGTGGTTCGCGGCGTAGGCGTGGGCGCCGGCGAAGGTGCCTTCCAGGCGGTCGGAGATCACCTTGGCGTAGAAGCCCGGGGTCTTCTGCAGCAGGTCCTGGGGCGAGGAGTAGAGCACCTGCATCTTGCCGTCGGGCAGACGGCGCACCGCCATGCCGCCCATGACGAACTCCTCGTAGAGCCGGTCGCGGCATTTCTCGAGGTAGCAGCGGTCCGCCATCTGGGCGGTGAGGTCGGAGGTGCCGAGCAGGTGCCCGAGGCGCGTGTAGCGCTCGTCGCCCAGGTCGATGCGGTTGATGTCCCGCTCGTAACCCGTGTAGTGGATCATGTGGCTCGCGATCTTGGCTTCGCTGCCGAGGCCGACGTGATCCAGGTAGTCGCCCAGGAAGTGGCCGCCGCGGCTCACGTGGGTGAGGGTGTACTCCGCGCCGTGGCGGTGGCGCCGGTCGCGGGTGCTGCGCAGGTAGCCCACGTCGTGGTAGAGGGCGGTGATCACGCCCACGGCGGCGCGGCGCGCACCGAGGCGCTTCGACGGTGCCTGGGTGCGCTCGAAGCCGTCGATGTGGCGCATCAGCGCCAGCGTCACGTCCAGGCTGTGCTGGGTGTCGTGGTAGGTAGTCTCGCAGCCGTGGAAGCGCGGGTCTTCGCCGCGGTACATGCGGGTGAAGTCGGCGAAGGCGGTGGTGAGGGGCTTCAGGCTCTGGCGCGGATAGAGCTCCCCGTAGAGCGCCAGCACGGCGTCGCCCACGGCGAGGGGGTCACTCACCCGGATGCGGTCGGTGACGTCGTAGTCGCTACGGCGCGATAGGACTGCACTCATCTGAACCATCCCTTTATGTGCCGCCCGGCCTATCTTGGCCGTGTCGGCTTCCCCTCAAGGCTGCTGTTCCGGCGGAGCATACGCAGAAATGTCACACCCTCCAAGAGTCATTATTATGTAAAATATAGACCCTCCGAGCCCGGCATTTACAGGCCCACCAGGACGAGCGGGAAGGCAGGCCTAAATCGGGCTGTGGTTTTCCGCCAACGCCCCCTAGAGGCTTAGGAGAGGCCCTGGAGGGCCGTGGGCTTCAAGGGAGGCTGAACTCCGCCAGCACCGGGGTATGGTCTGAGGGACGCTCCCAGGTACGGGGCTCCCGGTCTATCCAGGCGGCGCCGCAGCGCTCCGCCAGGGGCTGGGAGAGTAGGACATGGTCTATGCGCAATCCCAGGTTGCGCTGGAAGCCTGCGGACCGGTAGTCCCACCAACTGTAGTTCCCGCCGCCGTCGTTCAGGAGCCGGAAGCTGTCCTTGAGGCCGTGGCCGAGGAGCGTCTGGAAGGCCTGCCGCTCCGGTCCGCTCACCAGCACCTGGCCTTCCCAGGCGGCGGGGTCATGCACGTCCTTGTCCTCGGGGGCGATGTTGAAGTCTCCCAGGATCACCAGCTTCGGTTGTTGCTTCAGGAGCTCCGGGATCCACAGGTTCAGCTGCGCGAGCCAGTCCAACTTGTAGCGGTACTTCTCCGAATCCAGGCTCTGGCCGTTGGGCACGTAGAGGTCCAGCACGTAGACGCCGCCCACCTTGGCCCCCAGCACCCGGCGCTGGCTGTCCTGGAAGTCCGGCAACGCGGTCACCACGTCATCGGGTTCGTCGCGGGCGAGCAAGGCCACGCCGTTGTACGTGGGCTGGCCCGAGCAGATGGCGTGGTAACCGGCCCGGTCGAACTCCACCGCCGGGAAATCCATGTCCGTCATCTTGATCTCTTGCAGCGCCAAGACGTCGGGCCGCGCGCTGTCCAGCCATTGCAGCACATGCGGGAGGCGCACGCGGAGAGAGTTAACGTTCCAGCTGGCTATTTTCATGCTGCTAACCCATTCAACCTTAGGAAAGCATCCAAGGTTGGTTCGCGACCCCGGAACTCCACGAAGAGTTCCATGGCCTTGCGACTGCCCCCCTGTTCCAGGATGCTCGCCATGAAACGCTCCCCCGTGGCCCGGTCGAAGACCCCGGCCTCTTCGAAAGCCGCGTAGGCATCCGCCGCCAGCACCTCGGCCCAGAGATAGCTGTAGTAGCCGGCGGCGTAACCGCCGGAGAAGATGTGGGAGAAGCCGTGGGCGAAGCGGTTCCAGGCGGGCGGGATCATCACCGCCACCTCGCGCCGCACCGCGTCCAAGGTGCGTTGCACGAAGCCGGCGTCTATCGCTTCTTTCTGCATGTGCAGCCGGAAATCGAAGAGCGCGAACTCGAGCTGTCTCAAGAGGAACAGCCCGCTGTGGAAATGCCGCGCTCCCTGCATCTTCTGGTAGAGCTCCTCCGGCAGCGCGGCGCCCGTCTCGTAGTGGCCGCTCACCAGCGCCAAGCCCTCCCGGGTCCAGGCAAAGTTCTCGTGGAACTGGCTCGGCAGCTCCACCGCGTCCCAGGCCACGCCGTTGATGCCGCCCACGGAGAGATAGTCCACCCGCGTCAGCAGGTGGTGCAGGCAGTGGCCGAGCTCGTGGAACAGGGTCACCACGTCATCGTGGGTGAGCAGCGAGGGCCGCTCCTTCAGGGGCGGCGGGAAGTTGCAGTTGAGGAAGGCCACCGGCGTCTGCAGGCCCTTCACGGTGGGCCGGCGTCCCAGGGTCTCGTCCATCCAGGCGCCGCCGCGCTTGCCGCTGCGGGTGTAGAGGTCGATATAGAGGTGGCCGCGCAGGGTGCCGGATCCGTCGTGGAGCGCGTAGAGCTTCACGTCCGGATGCCACACCTCTGCGTCCGGCACCTCGCTGAAGCGGATGCCGTAGAGCTTCTGCATCACCAGGAACAGGCCGGCGGCGGCCTTGGGCGCCGGGAAGTAGGGGCGCAGCATCTCCTGGGAGATATGGTAGCGCTCCTCCTTGAGTTTCTCGCTGTAGTAGGCCAGGTCCCAGGGCTCGAGTTGCTTGAGGCCGTCGCGTTCCAGCGCGTACTCCGCGAGTTCCAGGCGCTCATGCTGGGCGAGGGGCTTCACCCGCTGCACCAGGTCCTCCAGGAAGCGCAGCACCTCCTGGGGCGAGGGCGCCATCTTGTCGGCTAGGGAGTAGGCGGCATAGTCGGGAAAGCCCGTGAGCGCCGCCGCTTCCTGCCTGAGGCGCAGGATCTCCCGCATGATCTCGCTATTGTCCCAGCGGCCCGCCGCCGGGCCTTGGTCCGAGGCGCGGGTGGAATAGGCCGTGTACATCTCGAGCCTGAGGTCCCGGTCGTCCGCGTGCACGATCACGGCGGAGTAGGAGGGGTAATCGAGGGTGAACGCCCAGCCCGGCAACTGGCGGTCCACGGCCGCCTGGCGCGCCTGGGCCATGTCCGCCGGCGTCACGCCCGCGAGCCGCGCGGCGTCCTCCACGTGCTTGAACCAGCCCTGGGTAGCGTCCAGGAGGTTCTCCTCGAAGCGCTCATCGAGCTTGGAGAGCGCCTGCATGATGTCGCGGAAGCGCGCTTTCTTCTCCGCCGGCAGGTCCACGCCCGCCAGCCGGAAATCCAGCAGCGCGTCGTCCACCAGCTTGCGTTGCGCCGGCTTGAAGCCGCCCCAGGCACCGCCGTCCTTGATGGCGCCGTAGGCGCGTTGCAGGCGCTCGTCCTGGCCGAGTTCGGTGTCGTAGTCCGCGAGCTTGGGCAGGCAGGCGTTGTAGGCCGCGCGCAGCTCCGGGGTGCTCATGGTGGCGTTGAGATGCGCCACCGGCGCCCAGGCCCGGTGCAAGCGGTCGCCCAGGGTCTCGAGGGGCTCCACGAAGTTGTCCCAGGCAGGCGCGGGCAGTGCACCGAGCTTGGCGAGCGCCGCGCGGTTCTCCGCCAGCACCGCGTCCACCGCGGGCTCAACGTGTTCAGGCTTGATGGCGGCGAAGGGCGGGAGCGTATCCCACTCGAGCAGGGGATTAGGCATGGGTGTTTACGGCGGCGGTGACGTCCGCATCTTAGCAGAAGGGGTCTAGGGCGCGTCCCTCAGGCGCCGCTGCCGGCATAGACCGCGCAGGCCGCCAGCAGCACGAAGCTGCCGAGCGCCAGCAGCGCCTTGAAGCGCAGCCGCTTGGCGAGCAGGTCTTCCCGCATCGTGGACAGCACGAAGTGCCGCCCGTCCGGCGGTTGGATGAGGGTGTTGGTCTTTGTGCCACCGTCGTCATGGGTCTGGAAATATCCCCGCGCCACGATGCGTTGGTGCAAGTCGATGCGCTCTTCCACGAACCGGAAATCGTCATTGGCCGCACGGGTTTTACGCAGCACCCCCACCTCGAAGGAGCTGCCGTACCAGACTTCCCGGGTTTTGGCGTGGATCGTCGCTTCGGCGGGATATACGAGGCAATCTCCGGTGCCGTCCCTGAGCAGGAAGGCTTCGGTGCCGAAGTGCGTGTTGAGGGCGTCCGGGTTGGGAGCCAGGCGGCTGTCGCCGCCAGGCCCGAGCGCGAGCAGCGGCTCCACTTGGCTTGACCACCATAGGCAGGCGATGCCGGAGAACGGCGCCTTGATGTCATGCCCCGGGAGCGGCGAGCCTTCACCCTCAAGCACCACATAACCCTGGGCGGCGGAGCGGATGTAGGAGGTGGCGGTGGCGGTCAAAGCCAGGGCCCGCTTCAGGTAGAGCGTTCCGGCGAAGAGGCTCGCGAGACTCGCGGCTATCAACAGGAATATGAGCATGAGGAGTCCGTGCTACGGGTCCGGATGGATACCTAAGGGTGGCTTTGATCGGTGGTGCCGCTGCTGAGGCGCACGTGCACGAGGTAGGTGCCGAGCGCGCCGGCGCAGAGGAAGCAGAGCAGGCATACGGCGACATAAAGCCGCAGCCGCATCTCCAGTTTCCCTTGGGGCAGGGTCGAGAGGATGAATTCACGCCCGTCGGGCGGGCGGCCCAACACGTCCACCGGCGGGCGCTTCAGGTTGTCGCGTTCCTGCTCCAGCACCAACCGCCGCGCCTCGGCGCGCGCCGCGTCCCATTCCTGCTGGTCGACCACGCCGTCGTGGTTGGCGTCGAAATGCTGGATCAGCCAGGCCTGGTCCTTCTTCCAGGCGGCGAGTTGCTGGCGCACTTCCTCGTCGATGTCGCCGGCGGAGACGGCCCCCTGGGTGTGGAAGTAACCCAGGGCATAGAGCAGCGCGCCTTCGTCGATGCGTTCCTCGGTGTAACGGTAGCGTCCGCCGAAGCTCCCCATGCCCATGCGTGGAGCGGTGTCGGGGGTGGCGCTGCTGCCGTACCAGACGTTCTTGGCGGACGGGTAGACCACGGCGTGATCCGGGTCGATCACGCAGCGTCCAGTGCTGTCTTCGATATGGAAGAGCTCGCCGCTCCTCCCCCTGCTGACGTCCTCCCAGCGGGAGTTCTTGCCGGAGCCCACGTGTTCCTCGACGCTATAGGACCACCACACGCAGCGCATACGCGTTAGGGGCCCCAGGATCGGGTCGCCGGGCATGAGCCGGCTGATGCCGGAGAGCTCTACGTAGCCCTGGGCGGCGGAGCGGATCAGGGACTTGGGTGTGTCCTCCACCGTCTGCAGGCGACGGAAGTGGCGCCAACCCAGGAAGAAGCCGCCGACACACACGGCCCAGACGGCGGCGGCGGCCAGCCAGAAATGGCCCGCGGCGGCGCTGCGGATCAGCTCCGGGTCGAGCAGCGACACCCGGCCGGCCTCAGTTGAACAGGGCCTTCACGTCCACGTCCTTCTTCTCCTCCTCGCCGAACTCGAGCAGGCTCGCCGGCTTGAAGCCGAAGTTGTTGGCGAGGATGACGTCCGGGAACTGCTGGGTGCGAGTGTTGTACAGGTTGACGCTGTCGTTGTAGAACTCGCGTCGGTCGGCGATGGCGTTCTCGAGGCCGGTGATGCGCCCCTGCAGCTGCTGGAAGGACTCGTTGGCCTTGAGCTGGGGATAGGCCTCCGCCACCGCGTACAGCTTGCCGATCATGGAGCGCATCTGCGCCTCGGCGCTGCCCAGGGCCTGCACGTCGCCCGATTCGCGCGCCTGTTGCACGCCGGCGCGGGCCTGCATCACCTTCTCGAGCGTGTCGCGCTCGTAGTTCATGTACTGCTTGCAGGTCTCGACGAGCTTGGGCAGCTCGTCGTGGCGCTGCTTGAGCAGCACGTCGATGTTGGCCCAGGCTTCCTTGACGTTGTTCTTGAGAGACACCAGCCCGTTGTAGAGCATGACGAGATAGATCACCGCCACGGCGATGACCGCGATGAACACGAAGCTGCCCACTCCCATTTGAATACCCCATCCCTATGGTTGGTTATGACGAAAGTATACATCGGGGTGGCTGATGCCATTTCAAGGCCCGCGGAGCAGGACGCGGCGCTTTTTGGGACGCGGTAGAATGTGGGCGCGCCGACATGTCCATTCCATATTTCCTCAAGGCCTCGGCATGAACCTGCGCCCCTTCTCCGGCATCGTCCCCGTCCTCGGCGAGCGCGTCTACGTGGACGCCACCGCCGTCGTCATCGGCAAGGTCACGCTGGCGGACGACGTCTCGCTCTGGCCCTGCGTGGTGGCGCGGGGCGACGTGAACAGCATCAGCGTCGGCGCGCGCAGCAACATCCAGGACCTCACC
>DASYZF010000338.1:0-6930 GCA_035946515.1 Gammaproteobacteria bacterium
AGCGGTCGATTTCCTCATGGTCCGCCCAGGCCACGGCCCAGGCGAGGGAATGGGCACGGATCTCGGCGGCGAGCGCCTCCCGCTGAGCGGCGCTGAGTTGCTTGGAATCCTTGAGGCCCGCGATGGGGCGCGCGGGGTCGAGGATCACGGCCGCGGCGGCCACCGGCCCCGCCAGGGGGCCGCGTCCCGCTTCGTCCACGCCCGCCATGCTCGCGGCGTCTTCGCTCTCGTCCCACTGCATGCACATGCCTTGAAGCCCGGTCGTCGCCGCCATTCTAACTCCGGACCGCGCCGCGGGATTCCAGCAATTCCAGCACGGCCTCCGCGGCGCGTTGGTCCGCACCCCGGCGCAGCATGTGGCTGAGCGCACCGAGGCCTCCGAGCTGCTCCCCGCGCGCCGCGGGATCCTCCAGGAGCTTCAAGAGCTCCGCGCCCATGGCGGCCGGGCTCGCGTCATATTGCAGGAACTCCGGCACCAGCCGCCGTTCCGCCAGCAGGTTGGGCAAGGAGACGTAGGGGACCTTGAGGAGGTCGAAAGCCCGGATGAAGGCATAGCTCAGGTTGGAAAGCTTGTAGGCCACCACCATGGGGCATTGGATCAGCATGGCTTCCAGCGCCGCCGTGCCCGAGGCAAGCAGTACCGCGTCGGCCGCGCCGAGCACGTCGCGCGAATGGCCCTCCACCAGGGTTAGGGCCAAGTCCGGCGCATACATGCGTATCTGCCGCTTCAGGAACTCGTTGAGCTTCGGCGTCGCCGCCGGGATCGCGAACCGCAGGCCCGGTTTCTTCCCCGCGAGCCACTGGGCCGTGTCCAGGAACAGCTTGCCGAGCCGGTCCACCTCGGTGCCGCGGCTGCCCGGCAAGAGCGCCACCACGGCACCGTCTTCCGGCAGGTGCAGCTCGCTGCGGAGCTTCACCCGGTCCACGTGGTCCGGGATCGCGTCCGCCAGGGGATGACCCACGAACACCGCCTTGAAGCCGTGCTTGGCGTAGAGCGGCGGCTCGAAGGGCAAGATGGCGAGCGTGAGGTCGGCCGCATGCCCGACCTTGAACACGCGCTTGGGGCGCCATGCCCAGATGGAGGGGCTCACGTAGTGCACGGTGGGGATGCCCGCGCGGCGCAGGGTCTTCTCCAGCCCCAGGTTGAAGTCCGGGGAGTCGATGCCGATGAACACGTCCGGCGGATCGGCGTGGAAATGCCGCACCAGGTGGCGGCGTACCGACAGCAGCCGCGGCAGGTGCGCGAGCACTTCGGAGAGACCCATGACGGCGAGGGTCTCGGCGGGATAGAGGGCTTCGCAGCCGGCGGCCTGCATCTCGGGACCGGCGACCCCCTCGAAGCGCGCCTGCGGCAGCCGTTCGCGCAGGGCGCGTATCAGGCCCGCACCCAGGATGTCGCCCGATGTCTCCCCCGCGACGATGCCGATGCGCATTATGGCCCTTCCGGTCAGCGAGTGATGCTGCGTTCGCTCTGCTCCAGGAACTTCACCATCTGCGCCACTTCGGGCTGGGTGGCGCCGAGCTCGCGCAGCTGGGCGATGGCCTCCTCCAGGCGCAGTTCGGAGCGGTACAGGATGCGATAGGCATTCTTGATGTTGCGGATCTGCTCGGCACTGAACTCGCGCCGCTTCAGACCTTCGCTGTTGATGCCGTGGGGCTCGGCCGGCGTGCCGGAGACCATCACGTAGGGCGGCACGTCGCGGGTGATGTCCACGTTCATGCCGGTGAAGCTGTGGGCACCGATGCGCACGAACTGATGCACCTTGGTGAAGCCGCCGAGGATGGCCCAGTCCTCGATGGTGACGTGGCCTGCCAGGGTGGCGTTGTTGGCCATGATGATGTTGTCGCCCAGGATGCAGTCGTGGGCCAGGTGCACGTAGGCCATGAGCCAGTTGTCGTTGCCGACGCGCGTGGTGCCCTTGTCCTGGGACGTGCCGCGGTTGAAGGTGACGAATTCGAAGATGTCGTTGCGGTCGCCGATCTCGAGCAGCGTGGGCTCGCCGGCGTACTTCTTGTCCTGCGGCGCCCCCCCCAAGGATGCGAAAGGATGGATGCGGTTGTCTCGCCCGATGCGGGTCGGGCCCTGGATCACCACATGCGGACCGATGACGGTGCCGGCGCCGATGTGGACGTCAGGGCCGATGACGCTGTAGGGGCCGACGCTCACATCCGGGGCGAGCCCTGCCGCCGGATCGATCACCGCCCTGGGATCGATGCCCGCCATGCTCAATCCATCTTCCGGGCCGCGCACATGAGCTCGGCCTCGGCCGCCACGCGGCCCTCCACCTCGGCGGTGCCGGCGAACTTCCACACACCGCGCTTGCTGGCTATGACGCGCACCCGGAAGATGAGCTGGTCGCCGGGCTCCACGGGTTCGCGGAAGCGCGCATTGTCGATGCCCACGAAGTAATAGAGTTCGTCCTTGGCCGGGGGATGGCCGAGGCTGGCGAAAGCCAGGAGGCCGGTGGCCTGGGCCATGGCTTCCAGGATCAACACCCCCGGCATCACCGGGTGATGGGGGAAGTGCCCCGGGAAGAACGGCTCGTTGATGGTGACGTTCTTGAGCGCCACCAGCGACTCGCCCGGCTTGCACTCCAGCACCCGGTCCACCAGCAGGAACGGATAGCGGTGCGGCAGCTGCCGCATGATGGCGTGGATATCGAGGAACGGCTGCTGCGACATGGCTTAATCCTTGAGTTTCTTTTCCATATCAGCGACCCGGCGTGCGATGGAATCGAGCTGCCGGAACCGCACGCTGTTCTTGCGCCACTGCGGCGCGGCGTCCATGGGCAGGCTGCCCGAATAGACGCCCGGCTCCGCGATCGAGTGGCTCACCAGGGTCATGGCGGTCACCGTGACGTCGTCGCAGATCTCGATGTGGCCGGTGACGCCGACCCCGCCGGCAATCATACAACGCTTGCCGATGACGGCGCTGCCGGCGATGGCGGTGCATCCGGCTACCGCCGTGTGCGCGCCGATGCGTACGTTGTGAGCCACCTGGATCTGGTTGTCGAGCTTCACGCCGTCTTCGATGACCGTGTCTTCGAGTGCGCCGCGGTCCACCGTGGTGTTGGCGCCGATCTCCACGTCGTCCCCGACCTTGACTGAACCGAGCTGGGGCACCTTGACCCAGCCGGTCTTGTCGCGCGCGATGCCGAAGCCGTCGGCGCCGATCACTGCGCCCGGGTGCAGCAGCGCACGCCTGCCGATCTCGACGCCATGGCAGAGGGTCACGGACGCCACCAGGCGGCTGTCCTCGCCGACCTTGGCGCCCGCCATGACCACGCAGTTCGGCCCGATGCTGGCGCGCGCGCTGATCTCGGCGCCCGCCTCCACCACCGCGCCGGGTCCCACCCAGGCATCGGCGGCGACCTGCGCCTGCGGATCCACGTGGGCGGCAGGATGCGTACCGCGCCGCGCCGGCGGTTCCGGCGCGAGCAGCGTCGCCGCGCGTGCGTACGTCAGATAGGGATTGGGAGTGACGAGCACCGGCAGTGCGCAGCCTTCGGCATCCGTCGCCGAGAGGATCAGCGCGCTGGCGCGGGTCGTGGCCAGGAACTTGCGGTAGTGGGGGTTCGCCAGGAACGCGATGCTGCCGGGTCCGGCGTTCTGGATGGTGGCGACGCGGTCGACACGCGCGCCGCCGTCGCCCCGCACTTCTCCGCCGCAGCGGGCCGCCAGTTCAGCCAGCGTGTATCCCGCCCCCATGTGCGCTTCAGTTGCCGCTGGACGGGCTCACGGCCTTGTAGTCTTTCTGCATCTGCGCGAGCACCTGGTCGGTGACGTCCACGGCAGGGTCGGCGTAGAACACGCCCTCACCCACGATCAGGCTGTACTTCTGCGACTGGGCGAACTCCTGTACGGCCTTGAGCACGTCCTGCTGCAGTTTGCTCAGCGCCGCATTGCGCTCCATGTTCACGTCGTCCATGTAGTCGCTCTGTTTGCGGCTGAAGTCGCGCTGCAGTTCGTCGAGCTGGGCCTGGTTGTCCTGCAACTGGCTGGCGCTCATCACGGCGCCGTTCTTGTTCAGGGTGTCCTGCAGGGTCTTGATCTTGTCCTGCTCGGCCACCAGGTCCTTCTTGCGGCTGTCGAACTTCTTCGCCATCTCCGTCTGGGCGTTCTGGGCCTGGGGCGACTTCTGCAGCAGGTTCGCCATGTTGACCACGCCGATCTTGAGGTCGGCGGCCTGCACCTGGACGGCGCTCAGCGCGAAGGCGGCGGATGCCAGGGCGATGAGGAGGGATTTTCTGCTCACGACATGCTCCTAGAAGATTAGTAATAAGCGCCCAGGGTGAACTGGAAGCGCTCCGTCCGGTCGCCCGGCTTGGGATTCATCGGGAAAGCATAACTGAATTTCATGGCACCGAGGGGCGTCAGGAAGGTGGCGGCGAGACCCCACGAGGCCCGTAGGTCGCGGACCCGGAAGTCTCCCGGATAGGCGAACACGTTGCCGGCGTCGATGAAGAACGCGAACCGGCTCGAGGCGCTGTAGGTACCCTCGGCCTGGTCCTGCTTGTTGAATGACGGCAGCACGAACTCGTTCTGGGCGTAGACGAGCTCGCGGCCGCCCACTGGCAAGCCGGTGGTGGTGTCGATCGGACCTAGGGTAGCCGCCTGCCAGCCACGCACGTTATCCGGACCGCCGGCGTAGAAGTTCTTGAACGGCGGGTAGGGCGAAGTCGCGCCGTAGGGCGCGCCGTAAGCCACCTCGCCGTTCAGGGCGTAGATGAAGCCCTTGGGCAGCGGCAGGAAGGCATACTGCTGGTAGCTCAACACCGCGTAACGCAAGTCGCCGCCCGGCACCGCCGCGGTCAGGCTCAGCACGCCGCGGGTGCCGGAGGTCGGGAACACCACCCGGTTCTCGGTGTCGTGGACGTAGCTGAAGTTGGCCTCGAAGGTGTTGTAGCGCAGCGCCGGGAACTCGCACACGAACGGGTTCTGGGCGGAGCCGCAGACGCCCAGGTTGTAGAAGACGGTGCCGTTCCTCGGGTTGGTGATGAAGTCCAGGTAGCTCTGGGAGGTACCCAGCGTCGAATACAGCTGGCTGTGGGTGAACGTGCCGCCGACGCCCCAGGCGCTGTATTCCGTGAGCGGGATGTTGTAGTTCAGGCCCCCACCATAGGAGTTGGTGGTGAGCGGCGAGGTGTTGATGGTGAACGCGGACACGCGGCTCTGGAACAGGTTCCAGCTGCGGCTCACGCCGTCCACCGTCCAATACGGATCGGTGAAGCCGATGTTATAGCTGTGGCCGATGGTCGTATGGTTCGCCTCGATGGTCAGCCGGTCGCCGCTACCGAGGAAGTTGGCGTTCACGATCTGGCCATCGAGCACCAGGCCCGAAGAGCTGCCGTAACCGATGCCGACGTTCGCCGTGCCCGGCGGGCGCTCCTTGATGGTGTAGTCCAGGTCCACCTGGTTGTTGGTGCCCGGAACCTTGTCGGTCTTGACGGACACGTCCTCCACCCAGGGCAGGCGCTGCAGCCTGATGCGGGAACGCTCCATGTCCAGGTTGGAGAGCCAGGCGCCCTCGAACTGACGCATCTCGCGCCGGTAGACCTCGTCGTCGGTGCTGCTGGCGCCCTGGAAGTTGATATGGCGCACGTAGGTACGCTCGCCCGGATCCACCTGGAAGGTGATGCCGACGAGCTTGTTGTCCTTATCCAGATCCGGGACCGGGTTGACCTGGGCGAAGGCATAACCCACCACGCCGAGCCGCTTGCGGATCAGGTTCGCGCTCGCGGTGGCCTTCTTCAGGGAGAAGGTGTCGCCCGGGTGCAGCAGCACGTAGCGCTCCAGCTCCGTCTCCGGTACCGGGAATTCGCCCACCAGCTTGGTGTCCTTGATCTTGTAGACACTGCCCTCGCTGATGACGACGTTGATGTAGACGCTGTTGTGATCGGGCGAGACCGCCACCTGGGCCGATTCGATGTTGAAGTCGGCGTAGCCCTGGTCCATGTAGAAGGAACGCAGCGCCTCGAGGTCGCCCACCAGCTTCTCGCGCTCGTACTCGTCGGAACTGCCGAAGTAGGTCCAGAGGCTCGCGACCTTGAGCTGGAAGACACCCTGCAGGTCCACTTCCGAGAAGGCGTGGTTGCCGACCACGTTGATGGCGCGGATGCGCGCGGTGACGCCTTCCGAGATCTTCACGCTCACGTCGACGCGGTTGTCGCCGACATCGCTGACGTCGGTCTTGATGGTGACGCCGTAATGGCCGTGGCTGTAGTACTGGTCGTAGAGGTCCTGGATGAGGCCGTCCAGGGTCACCTTGTTGAAGATCTGCCCCTCGGTGAGGCCGGCCTTGGTCAGGTTCTTGTTGAGGTCGTCGGACTTGACGAGCTTGTTGCCGGTGACCGAGAAATGGGCGATGGACGGACGCTCCTTCACCGCGATGATGAGCGTGTCACCGTCGCGGCGCAGCTCCACGTCGCGGAAGAAGCCGGTCTTGTACAGGGCGCGGATGGCCTGCTGCACGCGGGCGTCGTCGACCGTGTCGCCGATGTTGATGGGCAGGTAGTCGTAGAGCGTGCCGTCGGAGATGCGCTGCAGCCCCTCCAGCTGGAACTTCTTGACTACGAATGGTGCATCAGCATGCGCGACGGAAGCGGATACCAGCAGCAGGAGGGTGGCCAGGAACAACCCGGCGCCTTTCAAATTTCCCAAACGACATCCTCCTCAACTGAATACGCGCACAAGATCGTTGTAGATCGCGAACCCCATGAGCAGCATGAGCAGCGCGATGCCCACGCGCTGACCCATGACCTCCACCCGTTCCGACAACGGCGAGCCCTTGACGAACTCGGCCGCAAAATACAACACATGCCCGCCGTCCAGTACCGGGACCGGAAGCAGGTTCAACACTCCCAGGCTGATGCTCACGATGGCGAGGAACGCCAGGAAAGGCACCAGGCCGCTCTCAGCGGTATAGCCCGC
>DASYZF010000339.1:0-1820 GCA_035946515.1 Gammaproteobacteria bacterium
CCGCCGGCGTAGCCGATGCGCCAGCCGGTCATGGAGTAGGCCTTCGAGCAGCCGTTCAGCACCAGGGTGCGGTCGTAGAGGTCCGGGCAGGCCATGAGGATGTTGCAGAAGGGCTCGCCGTGCCAGATGAAGGGTTCGTACATGTCGTCGGTGGCGATGAGCACCTGCGGGTACCTGCGCAGCACCTCGCCGAAGGCGACGAGTTCCGCGCGCCGGTAGGCCATGCCCGTGGGGTTCGAGGGGCTGTTGATCACCACGAGGCGCGTGCGCTTGGTGATGGACTTCTCGAGCTGGGCCGGCGTCAGGCGGTAGCCTTGGGTAGCGCCGGCATAGGGAATGACCGGCGTGCCGCCGGCAATGGCCACGATCTCGGGGTAGGACACCCAGTAGGGCGCCGGCACGATCACCTCGTCGCCGGGGTTCACCACCGCCTGGCAGAGGTTAAAGAAACTCTGTTTGCCCCCGGAGGAGACCAGCACCTGGCTCGTGGTGTAGCTCAAGCCGTTGTCGCGCTCGAACTTGTCCACCACGGCCTTGCGCAGGGACAGCGTGCCTTCCACGGCGGTGTACTTGGTCTGGCCGGCGCGCATGGCGCGGATCGCGGCTTCCTTGATGTGCTCCGGCGTATCGAAGTCCGGCTCGCCGGCGCCGAGACCGATGATGTCCTTGCCTGCGGCCTTCAGGGCGGCGGCGCGCGCGGTGACGGCGAGCGTGGGCGAGGGCTGAAGTCGCGCAGCGCGTTCAGAGAGTGCCATGTTCTTGAGGAAGCTCCATCCAGGCGGGCGAGGCGGTATCATCATAGAACAAACCTTTCAGCGGCACCAAATGAGCGACACCGGATTCAAGCTCACCGCGGATTACCGCCCGGCGGGCGACCAGCCCACTGCCATAGCTGGTCTTACCGAGGGCCTCGCGAACGGCCTCGCGCGCCAGACGCTGCTCGGCGTCACCGGCTCCGGCAAGACCTTCGCCGTGGCCAATGTGATCCAGAACCTGCAGCGCCCGGCGCTCGTGCTCGCGCCCAACAAGACCCTGGCGGCGCAGCTCTACGGCGAGTTCAAGGCCTTCTTCCCGGACAACGCGGTGGAGTACTTCGTCTCCTACTATGATTACTACCAGCCGGAGGCTTACGTCCCGTCCTCGGACACCTATATAGAGAAGGACGCCTCCATCAACGAGCACATCGAGCAGATGCGGCTCTCGGCCACCAAGGCCATCCTCGAACGGCCCGACACCATCATCGTGGCCACGGTCTCGGCCATCTACGGCCTCGGCGACCCCAACTCCTACCTCAGCATGGTGCTGCACATCAGCCGCGGCGAGAAGATCGACCAGCGCGCCGTGCTGCGCCGCCTCGCCGAGATGCAGTACACCCGCAACGAGACGGATTTCTCCTCCGGCACCTACCGGGTGCGGGGCGAGATCATCGACGTCTTCCCGGCGGAATCCGACCGGGAGGCCCTGCGCATCGAGCTCTTCGACGACAGCGTCGAGACCCTGCAGCTCTTTGACCCGCTCACGGGCAGGGTCACGAAGCCGGTGCCGCGCTACACGATCTATCCCACGAGCCATTACGTCACGCCCCGCAACACCCTGTTGGAGGCCATCGAGAAGATAAAGGTCGAGCTCAAGCAGCGCCTGGCGGAGCTGCGCAGCGTCAACAAGCTGGTGGAGGCCCAGCGCCTGGAGCAGCGCACCCTGTTCGACCTGGAGATGATGGCCGAGATCGGCTACTGCAGCGGCATCGAGAACTACTCGCGGCACCTGTCCAACCGCCAGGCCGGCGAGCCGCCGCCCACGCTGTTCGATTACCTGCCCAA
>DASYZF010000340.1:0-2548 GCA_035946515.1 Gammaproteobacteria bacterium
GCCCGAGTACCAGGGCAAGCACGACATCGAATGCCAGATGGCGGTCATCGGCTCCGGTCCCGGCGGTTACAGCGCGGCTTACCGCGCCTCCGATCTCGGCCTGCAGACGGTGATGGTGGAGCGCTACGCGGCCCTCGGCGGAGTGTGCACCAACGTGGGTTGCATCCCCTCCAAGGCGCTCTTGCACGCCGCCAAGGTCATCGAGGATGCGCAAGCCATGGCCGAGAACGGCGTGGTGTTCGGCAAGCCCAAGATCGAGCTCGACAAGCTGCTGGGCTTCAAGAACAAAGTGGTGAAGAAGTCCACCGACGGCCTCGCCATGCTCGCCAAGCAGCGCCAAGTGCAGGTGGTGCAGGGTTTCGCCAAGTTCCTGGGACCCCACCATCTCGTCGCCGATAACGCCGGCAAGCAGACGGTCATCAAGTTCGAACAGTGCATCATCGCCACCGGCAGCTCCGTGACCCGCATCCCGGGCTTGCCGGACGACCCGCGCATCATGGATTCCACCGGCGCCCTGGAACTCAAGGACCTGCCCGAGCGCCTGCTGGTGGTGGGCGGCGGCATCATCGGCCTGGAGATGGCCTGCGTCTACGACGCCCTGGGCGTGAAGGTGACGGTGGTGGAACTCACCGAGACCCTCATCCCCGGCGCCGACCGGGACGTGGTGCGCCCCCTGGAACAGCGCATCAAGAAGCGCTACGAGCAGATCCTCCTGGGCGTGAAGGTGGCGAAGCTGGAGGCCGTGAAGGAGGGCATCAAGACCACCTTCGAGGGCAAGGATGCTCCTGCGCCCCAGACCTACGGCCGGGTGCTGGTGGCGGTGGGCCGCCGTCCCAACGGCAAGCTCATCGATGCGGAGAAGGCGGGCGTGACCGTGGACGAGCGCGGGTTCATCCCCGTGGACCGGCAGATGCGCACCAGCGCGCCGAACATCTATGCCATCGGTGACGTCATCGGGAACCCCATGCTGGCCCATAAGGCGAGCCACGAGGCCCACGTGGCGGCGGAAGTGGCGGCGGGCCACAAGCGTTTCTTCGATGCGCGGGTGATCCCCTCCGTGGCCTACACCGACCCGGAAGTGGCCTGGGTGGGCATCACCGAGACCGAAGCGAAGGAGAAGGGCATCGCCTACGGCAAGGGAGTGTTCCCCTGGGCCGCCTCCGGTCGTGCCCGCTCCATCGACCGCACCGACGGCCAGACCAAGCTGCTGTTCGAGGAAACCACCGGGCGCTTGATCGGCGCGGCGGCCACGGGTGTGAACGCCGGCGAGCTCACGGGCGAGTTCGCGCTGGCCATCGAGATGGGCGCCAACGCCGAGGACATCGGCCTCACCATCCACCCGCATCCGACCCTGAACGAGTCGGTGATGCTGGCGGCGGAGGTCTTCGAAGGCACCATCACCGACCTCTATGCCCCGAAGAAGCCCGCACACTGAGTCATGCTGAAACCTGTCCACAAGACCCTGCTGCTTGCGACGCTGTCCTGCGCCGGTTGCAGCAGCCTGGGCGGTGGCGGCTCGGCCCTGGACAGCAGCAGCTGGGATGGTGCCTGCAGCGGAACGATGCGGGAGATCGTGCAGCCGCTCGCCGGGGATACGGCCCAGGATTGCGGGTTCCTTGCCTTGCACGCTTCCGACAAGGATTTCTACGACATCATGGGTTGCGCGCGCACCGCCCTTGCCAGCGGCAAGGCCTATCGGTTCGGTTACCAGAACTTCGACGATTTCTTCGGCTATTGCCGGGCCGTCGCCCGCTCGCCCGACGGGCAGGTCTGGTTCCTGGAGTTCTACGCGCCCGTGGCCGAAGTGATGAACGGCAAGGCCCCCTTGCAGTATCGCTTCAACGCCAAACAGTGTTCCGCCGTCTCCGTCGTCAAGGACCGGCGCGGTTTCTTCGCGGCGCAGGGCTGCACGGAAGCCACCGACGAACTCATCAAGACCCTGCCCGCCGCCGCCGGAGGCTGAGGGCGCTTCACACCGCACGGGCGAGCGCCGCGAGCCCGTAGGCGAGCAGGAACAGGCCCGAACCCCGGTTGATCCAGCGCATGGCAGCGGGCTCCAGCTTGTGCCGCAACAGCGCCACTCCGCCGGAGAGGAGCACCCACCAGAGGGCCGATCCCAGGAACACGCCGGTCACCACGAGGCTTGCGGCGCCGTAACCGTCTCCCGTCCCCAAACCAAGGCCCGCGAACACTGCCATGAATGACAGGATGGTGAGGGGGTTGGAGAGGGTGAGCAGCACGGTGCTGGCGAAAGCCGCGAGATAGCTCGCCGCCGCTGCGCCCCCGCCGCCCTTACGCACTCGCGCCCGGAAGGTGCGGATGCCGAGCCAGCAGAGGAAAAGCCCGCCGATGAGCCGGGTCCAGAAGGCGTGGCCCACCAGGAAGCCCGAGATGAAACTGAGGCCGAAAGCGCCTACGGCGCCGTAGAGAGTGTCCGCCGCGGCGGCGCCGAGTCCCGTGACGAGGCCGAGCGTGCGGCCTTCCGCGAGCGTGCGGCGTATGACGAGCATCCCGATGGGACCCACGGGGGCGGCGATGGCGAAACCGA
>DASYZF010000341.1:0-1505 GCA_035946515.1 Gammaproteobacteria bacterium
GAAATAGATGTACATCGACGCCGGCACCCTGCTCGCGATCCTGCTGCTGGCACTGCTCCTGGCCGGCGGCTGGTTCTGGAGCGACAGCCTTAGGGCCCGGGAGCGCATGCTCGAGACCTGCTCGCGCCTGTGCCGGGAGTCAGGCCTGCAGTTCCTGGACGAGACCGTGACCCTGGCGGGCCTGAGCCTCGGACGCAGCGCCAGGGGCTGGCCCGAATTCACCCGCCGCTACGTCTTCGAGTTCAGCGGCACGGGCCAGGACCGCTGGCAGGGCCGCGCCACCCTGGCCGGCCGGCGGGTCATCTCCCTGCAGTTCGATCAGCCCGAGGGCGTCACCATCCTGGGTGCCGGCGAGACAGTCTCACCCAAGGTGGTGGAGCTCAGCGGATACCAACCGCCGAATCGACATCGCCTCCATTAACCTTCCGGCTTGGTTGTGACAATACGTCACCTCGTCTAATATCGCCCGGTCCTAGGCCCCATGGGTCTTCGGACCCATTCCATACCTAGAACGGGAGCTCAAAGATCATGGCAGGCCCCAATAAGCTCCGGCGCGAAGCCGGCGTCGTCGGACTCCTCTACGCCAGCCTCGGCAGCATCATCGGTTCCGGCTGGCTGTTCGGCGCCCTGCACGCTTCCCTGCAGGCGGGCCCGTTCAGCATCCTCTCCTGGATCATCGGCGCCGCGGCCATCCTATTCCTGGCCTTCGTGTTCGCCGAGCTCTCCACCATGTTCCCCAACTCCGGGGCCCTGGTGCACATGACCCACGTCAGCCACGGCGACTTCGTGGGCAAGATCTGGAGCTGGATCCTGTTCCTGGCCTTCGTCTCGGTGCCGCCGGTGGAAGTGGTGGCGGTGCTCACCTACACCAACACCTACATCCCGGGCTTCCTGGACCCCAACGGCCTCCTGACGAACATGGGCTTCGTGGCCGCCGCCATCCTGCTGGCGTTCGTGGTCGGGCTCAACTTCCTGGCCATCCGCTGGGTCATCGCCATCAACAGCGTCGCCACCTGGTGGAAGCTCCTGGTGCCGGTCGCCACCATCTTCATCCTGGTGGCCTACTCGTTCCATCCCGGCAACATGACGGCGCAGCTGGACAGCACCCCGGTGAGCGGCATCTTCACCGCGGTCGGCACCTCCGGCATCGTGTTCAGCTTCCTGGGGTTCCAGCAGGCCATCGCCCTCGCCGGCGAGACCCGCAACCCCAACAAGTACGTGCCCATCGCCCTCATCGGCTCCATCATCATCGCGCTCATCGTCTACCTCGGCCTGCAGTACGCCTTCATCGTGGCCTTGCAACCCTCCGACATCAGCGAGGGCTGGACCAAGCTGCACTTCACCGGCATGTTCGGGCCCCTGGCCGCCATCCTCACCGCCGTGGGCGCCTTCTGGTGGGCGGTGGTGCTGTACTTCGACGCGGTGGTCTCGCCGCTCGGCACCGCCTTCATCTACATCACCGGCAGCCCGCGCATCATCATGGCCGCCGGCGAGATGGGCAACGC
>DASYZF010000342.1:0-4006 GCA_035946515.1 Gammaproteobacteria bacterium
GCTGATGTTGGCCCCCACCTTGGCGAGCAAGGGGCGCACGCTGCCGCCATCCTGATCCAGGAGCGCCAGCATGAGGTGCACGGGTTCGATGTAGGGATGGTCACGGCCCACAGCCAACGATTGGGCATCTGCCAGGGCCATCTGGAATTTACTGGTCAGTTTATCGATGCGCATGGGTCAGCCCCCAAGACGGGCCCGGTTAAAAAGTTACCCCTTTTATGGGGTTATGGCGGGGGCTTTTCAACCGCCCAGGGCGGTCTGGATGCCGTAGATCAGGCCGATCCCGGCCGCGATGAGCAGCACCGTCAGCACTGAGAGCCGGGCCCCTTCGTGGCGATGGAGACCGGGGATGAGGTCCGCCACCGCCACGTAGATGAGGCTGGCGGCGGCGATGGCGAGCACGTAGGGGATGTAAGCCTGGGCCGCGCCCAGCACGAAGTAGGCCGCGAGCCCACCTACCACCATGGTGGCGCCGGACAGGGCCGAGAGCAACAGCGCCCGCCCCCGCGGCGCGCCCGCCGAGAGCAGCACCGAGATGTCTCCCACCTGCTGGGGGATCTGGTGGGCGATGATGGCGATGGCGAGCACGATGCCGAGGCGTGTGTTGGTGAGGAAGGTGGCGCCCAGCAGCACGCCGTCCATGAGGTTATGCAGTCCGGTGCCCATGAGGATCATGGTGCCGGCGGCGTGCTGCCGCAATTCGTCGTGGTCCACATGGCCCTCATGGCCGTGATGCCAGAACGCGAGTTTCTCCAGCAGAAAGAACCCCAACACCCCTAGCGCGATGGCGAGACCCACACCCTGCACCTGACCGGTGCCGGCGTTATGCAGGGCTTCCGGCAGGAGGTCCAGGAACGCAGCCCCCAGCAGTGCGCCCACGGCAAAGCTCACCAGCCGCGGCAGCAGCAGGGTACGCAGTCTCGTCGGGAACAGGAGCAGCACCGAAGCCAGGAGCGCGCTCAGGAGCGAGCCCGTGAGCGTCGCCGGGACGATCCAGAGGAGCGGGTGAGCGGTCATGGGGGCGCAATTCTTGCAGAGTCCCGGCCCGCATGCCAGTACGGCTCCGGAACGCGTACAATGCGCGCCCTCCTCCGCAGCACCCGACCCCCGTGATCCGCATCGAATCCCTCACACTGCAGCGCGGCACCAAGCCGCTCTTCGAGAACGCTTCCGCGATGGTCCATGCCGGCGAGAAGGCGGGCTTGGTGGGGTCCAACGGCTCCGGCAAGTCCACCCTCTTCGCCATGTTGCGCGGCAAGCTGCATGCGGACGGCGGCGAGCTCGACATCCCTTCCTCGTGGCGCGTGGCCCACGTGGCCCAGGAGACCCCGGCGATGGAGCGCACCGCGTTGGATTACGTGCTGGACGGCGACACGCGCCTTCGCGAGATCGAAGCGCAGTTGGCCAAGGCCCAGGCTGCTCACGACGGCCACGCGGAAGCGGAGGCCCACATCGCCTACGCGGACGCGGACGGCTACACCGCCGCCTCCCGCGCCGGCGCCTTGCTGCTGGGCCTAGGGTTCAGCGTGGCCGAGACCGCGCAATCGGTGGCGAGTTTCTCCGGCGGCTGGCGCATGCGCCTTAACCTGGCCCAGGCGCTCATGTGCCCCTCCGACCTCTTGCTGCTCGACGAACCCACCAACCATCTCGACCTCGACGCCATCGTCTGGCTGGAAGACTGGCTGAAGCGTTATCCGGGCACGCTGTTCATCATCTCCCATGACCGGGAGTTCCTGGACGGCATCTGCGACGTGACGCTGCACCTGGAGAACCTCCAGATCAAGCGCTACACCGGCAACTACAGCGCCTTCGAGACCCGCCGCGCCGAGCAACTGGTGCTGCAGCAGGCTTCCTATGAGCGCCAGCAGCGCGAGGTGGCACACCTGCAGAGCTTCGTGGATCGCTTCCGCTATAAGGCCAGCAAGGCGCGCCAGGCCCAGAGCCGCATCAAGATGCTGGAGAAGATGGAGAAGCTCGCGCCGGTGCACGTGAGCTCGCCCTTCAGCTTCGAGTTCCGGGAGCCCTTGGCCTCCCCGAGCCCCATGCTCACTCTGGAAGAGGTGCGCTGCGGGTACCAGACGGACGAGGGCGAGAAGACGGTGCTCGGCGGCCAGAGCTTCTCGCTGCTGAACGGCCAGCGCATCGGCCTGCTGGGCGCCAACGGCCAGGGCAAGTCCACGCTGGTGAAGACCCTCGCGGGCACCTTGGCGCCGCTCGCAGGACGCGTGGGCCAGGGCAAGGGGCTCGCTATCGGTTATTTCGCCCAGCATCAGTTAGAGACACTCAGAGAAGACCGCTCGCCCCTGCAACAGCTCGCCGCCATCGCGCCCGGTGTGCGCGAGCAGGATCTGCGCGATTTCCTGGGCTCCTTCAACTTCCGCGGCGAAATGGCGCTGGCACCGGTGGGCCCCTTCTCAGGCGGCGAGAAGGCGCGGCTCGCTCTCGCGCTCATCATCTGGCAGCGGCCGAACCTCTTGTTGCTGGATGAGCCCACCAACCACCTGGACCTCGACATGCGCGAGGCCCTCACGGTGGCCCTGGCGCAATTCGAGGGAACGCTGATCCTGGTATCCCACGACCGGCACCTGTTGCGCGCCTGCGCCGATGAGTTCCTGCTGGTGGGCCAGGGCAAGGTTACTCCCTTCGACGGCGACCTGGACGAATACCGCAGCTGGCTTCTGAAGAACGCGGCGGCACGCCGCGCCGGCCTCAACGCCCCGGCGGAGAAGACCGATGCCGGCGGCAACCGCAAAGAACAGCGCCGGGAAGAAGCCCAGGAACGCCAGCGCTTGGCTGAGTTGCGCAAGCCTATCCAGAAGGAGATCGCGACCCTGGAGAAACGCATGGAGAAGCTCAACGCCGAGAAGCGGCGGCTCGATGCACTGTTGGCCGACGAGGACACCTACAAAGAGAGCAACAAGACCCTGCTCATGGACAGCCTGCGCCAACAGGCCGAGACCAAATCCGAACTCGAGAGGGTGGAAGCGCAATGGCTGGAGAAGCAGTCAGCCCTGGAAGCGGTGAGCTGAAGCTCACTCTAAATAGATGAGGGTCGCCATGCGGCCGCACTCCCCGTCGCGGCGGAACGAGAAGAACCGCTCCCGATCCGCGTAAGTGCATAACCCCCCGCCGTAGACCTGGGTCACCCCCGCCGCCTCCAGGCGGCGGCGTGCCAGTGCATAGAGGTCGCACCACCACTTGCCTGGCGCCTTGCCTGGAGTGAACGCTACGGCAACGTCGGCATCAAGGTGCACGAAGGCCTGGCGCACCTCTTCCCCTACCTCATAAGACTCGGGCCCGATGGCCGGCCCCATCCAGGCCATGAATTCAGCGGTGCCCTTGCCCATCGCGGCGATGGTAGCCTCCAGCACGCCCGTGGAGAGCCCGCGCCAACCGGCATGGGCGGCCGCCACCCGTGTCCCGGCTCGATCGCAGAAGAGAACTGGCAGGCAGTCGGCGGTCATGACCGTACACGCGAGCCCCGGCTTGGACGTCACTGCTGCATCAGCCGGTTCCTGCAGCTGCGCGCCGGAGAGGTGTGCGACCCGGGCGCCGTGCACTTGCTTCAACCAGGCGGGTTCCCGCTTGAGACCCAGCGTCGATACGAGCCGTCGGCGGTTCTCCGCCACCGCCGCAGGATCGTCCCCTACATGCTGCCCGAAGTTGAGGGAGGCGTAGGCGGCCTTGCTCACACCACCGAAGCGCGTGGTGCTGACCGCCCGCACCCGCGAAGATGCGGGCCACTCCGGCAGGATCCAATCAGCGGGCATGGACTGTATCGTCCTTGAGGGCGGCGACGAGGGCCTGCATGTCGGCAGGCAGCGGTGCTTCCCAGTGCAGCGCCTCGCCGCTCACGGGATGGGCGAGACCGAGCCGTCGCGCGTGCAATGCCTGGCGATGGAATCCCTGCAGCGTATCCTTGAGGCGCGGCGTGGCGGCCGGTGGCAGCGCGAGACGCCGACCGTATACCGGATCGCCGACGATGGGATAGCGGATATGGGCGAGA
>DASYZF010000343.1:0-2326 GCA_035946515.1 Gammaproteobacteria bacterium
GGTGGGCTCGCCGGAGGCGGTGTGCCCGAGGATGAGCACGTCGCCGGGATAGATAAGGTGGGGGTTCTTGATGTCCGGGTTGGCGTACCAGATATCCGGCCACCGCCAGGGGCTCTTGAGGTACATGGAGCTGATGCCCCAGAGGGTGTCGCCCTTCTTCACGGTGTAGCGCAGCGGCGCCTCGGGCTGCATCTCCACCGGCGCAGGCGCCGGGGCGGCGCTCGTGGTGGGAGCGGCGGTCACCGCGGCCGGGGCCGGCGGAGGCGTCGCAGGCTTCTGCGGCGCATGCGCGCAGCCGGCCAGGAGGGCCAGCGGCACGAGCGCGGCGAGGTAACGGGGAGCGTTATAATCGTTCATTGATGTGGTCTCCGGCTCGCCCGACATACCCCGAACCCGGTTCCCGACCCCATCCAGGGTCCTTTCAAAAGGGGTAGCTGCCTAGGCAACTTTTCAATAGCATCATAACTTTAGCAGTATTTTATGCAAAAGTGCATGAGGATTGGGGGGCTTGATAATCCGGGCCCCGACCCCCAACCCTAGTCCCCCTGGAAGACGGTATCCCTATGGCAGTGCTCGAAATCCTCCATTTCCCCGACCCCCGGCTGCGCATCAAGGCCAGGCCCCTGGCTGAGGTGACGGCGGCCACCCGCGCCCTGATCCGGGACATGCTGGAGACCATGTATGCCGCCCCGGGTATAGGACTCGCCGCCACCCAGGTGGGAGTGGACCAGCGGCTCATCGTGCTGGACGTGTCCGAGCACGGCGACGCCCCCATGGCCTTCATCAACCCCGAGATCCTCTCCCGGGAGGGTACCGAGGTGATGCAGGAGGGCTGCCTCTCGGTGCCGGGAGTATATGAGGAGGTGGAGCGGGCCGAAAGGATCCGGGTGAAGGCCCTGGACCCGGAAGGCAAGCCTGTGGAGTTCGACGCCGACGGCCTCTTCGCCGTCTGCATCCAGCACGAGATCGACCACCTCAACGGCAAGCTGTTCGTGGACTACCTCTCCGATCTCAAGCGCCGGCGCATCCGCAAGCGCATCGAGAAGGAAGAGCGGGATCTCAAGGAGCGCCGTTCCAAAGCCGCGCCTTCCGTGTGACGCCCGCGGGCGTCCCATGACCGCTCCCCTGCGCATCGCCTTCGCCGGTACCCCGGAGTTCGCCCTCGCGGCGCTCGATGCCCTTGCGGCCTCGCCGCACCGGGTCGTGGGCGCCTGGACCCAGCCGGACCGGCCGGCGGGCCGCGGCCGCAAGCTCACCCCCTCGCCCGTGAAACAGCGCGCCCTGGCGCTCGCGCTGCCCGTGCACCAACCGGAGAGCCTGAAGGGTGCCGCGGCGCAGCAGGTGCTCTGTGACACTGCGCCCGACGTGATGGTGGTGGTGGCTTACGGCCTCCTGCTCCCTTCCAGGGTGCTCGGTGTCCCGCGCCTCGGTTGCCTCAACATCCATGCCTCGCTGCTCCCACGCTGGCGCGGCGCGGCACCCATCCAGCGTGCGCTGCTCGCGGGGGATGCCGAGACGGGCGTGGCCATCATGCAGATGGACAAGGGGCTCGACACCGGCGATGTGTTGAAGGAAGTGCGCACGCCCATCACGCCGGAGGACACCGCCCAGACCTTGCACGACCGGCTCGCGCCCATGGGTGCGGCAGCGCTGCTGGATGTGCTTGCGCGCCTGCCGGACCTGCCGGCGCGCAAACAACCGGAGACGGGTGTGACCTATGCCCACAAGCTGACCAAAGACGAAGCGCGGCTCGATTGGTCGAAGTCCGCCGATGAGTTGGAGCGCGCGGTGCGGGCCTACGATCCCTGGCCCGTGGCCTACGGTCTCCAGGGCGAGGCGCCGCTCAAGGTATGGCGTGCGGTGGTTTTAAGTGAAAACGCCGCCGCGGCTCCCGGCACCGTGGTCGCCGCCGGCGCGGCCGGCATGGATGTGGCGACGGGCAAAGGCCTGTTGCGCATCCTGGAGTTGCAGCCTGCCGGCGGGCGGCGGCTCCCCGCCGCGGACTACGCCCGTGGCCGCGAGCTCAAGGGCTCGCGCCTCGCCTGATGGCGGCGACGGCGCCCCGGGTCCTCGCGGTGCAGGCGCTCTTGGGCGTGCTGCGCGACGACCTCACCCTGACTCTGGCCTTGGAGCGTGTAACGCAAGGCTGCGCCGATCCCCGCGATGCGGCGCTGGTGAGCGAGCTCTGCTACGGCACCTTGCGTTGGGAGCCGCGCCTCGCAGCCATCCTCGGGCGTCTCCTGCAGCGGCCCATGAAAGCCGCCGATCTGGACGTGCGGTTGCTGCTCTTGCTCGGGCTCTATCAGCTCTCCTCCATGCGAGTCCC
>DASYZF010000344.1:0-5485 GCA_035946515.1 Gammaproteobacteria bacterium
ACTTCCTCGTCGATGACGCGCTGGGTGTCGCTAGCGATGTTCTTGTGGCGCGTCACCGAGTGGCCCAGGAACACCTCGCCTTCCTCTTCATCATAGGAGAGCGGTCCCAGCTTCTCGGAGAGGCCCCACTTGGTGACCATATTGCGTGCGATGGCAGTGGCGCGCTCGATGTCGTTGGAGGCGCCGGTGGTGACCGACTCCACGCCAAAGATCAGCTCTTCGGCCACGCGTCCGCCGTACAAGCTGGAGAGCTGGCTCTCCAGGCGGCGCTTGCTGTAGCTGTAGCGATCGTCCTCCGGCAGAAACATGGTCACGCCCAGCGCGCGGCCTCGCGGGATGATGCTGACCTTGTAGACCGGATCGTGGTCCGGCACCAGCCGGCCGACGATGGCATGGCCGGACTCGTGATAGGCGGTGAGCTTCTTCTCCTCGTCGCTCATCACCATGGAGCGCCGCTCGGCACCCATCATCAGCTTGTCCTTGGCCTTCTCGAACTCGTCCATGCCCACGGTGCGCTTGTTGGCGCGGGCCGCGAACAGGGCCGCCTCGTTCACCAGGTTGGCGAGGTCCGCGCCGGAGAACCCGGGCGTGCCGCGCGCGATGATGGCGGGCTTCACGTCGTCGCCCATGGGCACCTTGCGCATGTGAACCTTGAGGATCTGCTCGCGGCCGCGCACGTCCGGCAGCGGCACCACCACCTGGCGGTCGAAGCGGCCCGGGCGCAGCAGCGCCGGATCGAGCACGTCGGGACGGTTGGTGGCGGCGATGACGATCACACCCTCGCTGCCCTCGAAGCCGTCCATCTCGACCAGCAGCTGGTTCAGGGTCTGCTCGCGTTCGTCATGACCGCCACCCAGGCCCGCACCGCGATGCCGGCCCACGGCGTCGATCTCGTCGATGAATATGATGCAGGGTGCATGCTTCTTGGCCTGCTCGAACATGTCGCGCACGCGCGAGGCGCCGACGCCCACGAACATCTCCACGAAGTCGGAACCGGAGATGCTGAAGAAAGGCACCTTGGCTTCGCCGGCGATGGCCTTGGCAAGCAGGGTCTTGCCGGTGCCGGGCGAGCCCACCATGAGCACGCCGCGGGGTATGCGGCCGCCGAGCTTCTGGAACTTGCCGGGGTCGCGCAGGAACTCCACGAGTTCGCCGACCTCCTCCTTCGCTTCCTCGACGCCGGCCACGTCGCTGAAGGTGATCTTCACCTGGTCTTCGCCGAGCATGCGCGCCCGGCTCTTGCCGAAGGACATGGCGCCACGGCCGCCGCCACCCTGCATCTGGCGCATGAAGTAGATCCACACGCCGATGAGCAGCAGGATGGGGCCGAACTGCAGCAGCGCGGTCAGCCAGATGGAGGGCTGTTCGGGCGGCTTGGCGTCGATCTGCACGCTGCCGTTGTCCTTGCGCAGCTCCGCCACCAGCGGGCCGAAATCGGACACCGGGCTGTAGGTGCTGAAGTTGCCGCCGTTGCTGAAAGCACCGGTGATGGTCTGGCCGTCGAAGCTCACGCTCTTGACGTTGCCGTCCTGCACCGCGGTCAGGAAATCGGAATAGGCGACCGGCTTGGTCTTGGTGGAGCTGGGGCCGAAGCTCTGGAAGACCACGAGCAGCACCACCACGATCACGATCCAGAGCAGCAGGTTTCGCAGGAAATCGTTCAAGGCATGGCCCTCATTAAGCTTGCGGGGAAAGGCGCCGTTAAGCGCCGAAACCCCATTTAGACACTACTACAGCCGGTAGTTTCTCGCCAGCAAGTACAGCTCAGCGCTGCGGTTGCGGGAGGCGCTGGGTTTGCGCGACACGACCTTCTCGAAATCGGCCCGTAACATCCGCATATATTCCTGGAACCCCTGCCCCTGGAACACTTTCACCAGGAAGCTGCCGCCGGGTCGCAGGGCCTCGCGGGCGAACTCCAGGGCCAGCTCGGCCAGGTGCATGATCCGGGCCTGGTCCACGTCGCCCACACCGCTCATGTTGGGGGCGATATCCGACAACACAAGGTCCACCCGGGCGCTTTCGAGGCGCTCCCATAGGGCCGCCAGCACCTCGTCGGAGGTGAAATCCCCCTGGATGAACTCCACCCCTTCCAGGGCGTCCATGGGCAGGACGTCCAGGGCGACGATGCGTCCCTTGCCGGCCAGCACCTGGGCCGCGTATTGGCTCCAGCCACCCGGTGCCGCGCCCAGGTCCACCACCGTCATGCCGGGTTTCAGGATCCGGTCGCGCTCCTGGATCTCCTCCAGCTTGAACACCGCCCGCGAACGCGCCCCGGTCTGGTGCGCCTTCTTCACGTAGGTATCCTTGAAGTGCTCCTGCAACCAGCGGGAACTGCTCTTGCTGCGCTTAGGCATGGTTCAGGACACCGGCTGATACAATGGAGACCCGTAGAGAAGCGCGAACATGACAGAGCTCGACGAGAAACAGAAGAAGTTCCTGCGCGGCCTGGGCCACAAGCTGGAACCCGTGGCCCGCAGCGGCAACCCGGGGCTCACCCCCAGCCTGGTGAAGGAAGTGGAGGCGCAGCTGCTCGCCCACGAACTCATCAAGGTGAGGGTGGCGGCCGGGGACCGCGAGGAGCGCGACGCCGTCATCGGGCGCATGTGTGCCGCCACCAAGGCCATCCTGGTGCAAAGGGTGGGGAACATCGCCTTGCTCTACAAGCGTCATCCGAAGAAACCGAAGATTGAGTTGCCCAAGTGAACCCCTGACGCGTCCCGGTATAGGGACGTACCGGCGCGAAGCGGAGAAAACCGGAAGCCATGCTTTCGGTTTTTGACCGGCAGACGCGGCAGGATGCCCGGTCTGCCGTTAGAAACAGGAGCTACGTAATAGCGCTTTGGCTATACGTAGCGCACCGACACGATCTCGAACTGCTTCTCGCCGGCCGGCGTGCGGATAGCGACCACGTCGCCCTCCAGCTTGCCGATGAGCCCGCGGGCGATGGGCGAGTTCACCGAGATGCGGCCCGCCTTGATGTCCGCCTCGTCCTCGCCCACGATCTGGTAGGTGACCTCGTTGCCGCTGTCCTCGTCGGCGAGCAGCACCGTGGAACCGAAGATCACCTTGCCACCGCCGTTCACCTTGGTCACGTCGATGATCTCGGCGTTGCCGAGCTTGCCCTCGATGTCCTGGATGCGGCCCTCGATGAAGCCCTGCTGTTCGCGCGCGGCATGGTACTCGGCATTCTCCTTCAGGTCGCCGTGGGCACGCGCCTCCGCGATGGCCTGGATCACCTTGGGGCGATCCACGCCCTTCAGGCGCTTCAGCTCCTCGCGCAGACGCTCAGCGCCTTGTACCGTCAGGGGAATCTTACTCATGCCACCCACTCCCGGTGCAGATCCTGCAGCTTGTTCACGCCCGCCTCATCCAGATGGTCCAGGGCGATCACCGTGGCCTTGGCCGCGGCGATGGTCGTGTAATACGTCACCTTGTGCGACACCGCCTCGCGGCGGATGGAGAAAGACTCCAGGATGGCCTGCTTGCCTTCGGTGGTGTTCACGATCAGCGACAGTTCGTCGTTCTTGATCATATCCACCACGTGCGGACGTCCTTCACGCACCTTGTTCACCGCCTCGCAGGGCACGCTGGCCGCCTGCAGCGTCGCAGCCGTGCCGCGTGTGGCCACCAGGGTGAACCCCCGCTCGATCAGCTCCTTCGCGAGGCTCACGGCCGCGGGCTTGTCCTGCTCACGCACCGAGAGCAGCGCCTTGCCGCCCCTGGGGATAATGATACCCGCAGCGAACTGCGCCTTGGCATAGGCCTCGCCGAAGGTGAACCCGGCCCCCATGACCTCGCCCGTGGACTTCATTTCCGGCCCCAGGATGGGGTCGGCGCCCCGGAACTTGATGAAGGGGAACACCGGGGCCTTGACCGCGAAGTAGCGCGGGGTCGGGATGGCCGTGAGGCCCTGGGCCTTGAGGCTCTTGCCCGCCATGCAGCGGGCGGCCACCTTGGCGAGCGGCACCCCCACCACCTTGGAGACAAAGGGCGCGGTGCGGGAGGCCCGCGGGTTCACTTCCAGGATGTAGACCTTGTCCTTCTGGATGGCGAACTGCACGTTCATGAGGCCCACCACCTTGAGGGCCTTAGCGAGCTGCACCACCTGGGCGCGGATCTCCTCCTGCAGCTCGGGCTTGAGGCTGTTGGGCGGCAGGGAGCAGCTCGAGTCGCCGGAATGGACGCCGGCCTGCTCCACGTGCTCCATGATGCCGCCGATCATCACCTGTTCGCCGTCGCAGAGCGCATCCACATCCACTTCCGTGGCGTCGTCCAGGAAGCGATCCATAAGCACCGGCGAGTCGTTGGAGACCTTCACCGCGTTGCGGATGTAGTCGACCAGGTCCTCGTCGTTGAACACCACTTGCATGGCACGTCCGCCGAGCACGTAGGAAGGCCGTACCATGAGCGGGTAGCCCACGTCCTTGGCGAGCTTCACCGCCTCGGTCTCGTTGCGAGCGCTGCGGGCCGGGGGTTGGCGCAGACCCAGCTTGTCCACCAGCTTCGAGAAGCGCTCCCGGTCTTCGGCTAGGTCGATGGAGTCAGGGCTGGTGCCGATGATGGGCGCACCCGCGGCTTCGAGCGCGCGGGCCAGCTTCAGCGGCGTCTGGCCGCCGAACTGCACGATCACGCCCTTGGGTTTCTCGAGATCGATGATCTCCATCACGTCCTCGAACGTGAGCGGCTCGAAGTACAAGCGGTCGGAGGTGTCGTAGTCGGTGGACACCGTCTCCGGATTGCAGTTGACCATGATGGTCTCGAAACCATCCTGCTTGAGGGCGAGCGCCGCGTGCACGCAGCAGTAGTCGAACTCGATGCCCTGGCCGATGCGGTTGGGTCCGCCGCCAAGCACCATGATCTTGTCGCGCTTGGAAGGCTCCGCCTCGCACTCCTCTTCATAGGTGGAGTACATGTAGGCGGTGGTGGAGGCGAACTCCGCGGCGCAGGAGTCCACGCGCTTGTACACCGGCCGCACGCCGTGCTTCAGGCGCAGCGCGCGGATCTCAGCTTCCTTGTTGCCGAGGAGCTTGGCGAGGCGGCTGTCGGCGAACCCCTTGCGCTTCAGGCTGCGCAGGCGCGCCGCGTCCAGCGCCTTGGCGCCGCCGCTCCTGATCCTGCCCTCCTCCTGCACGAGATCCTCGATCTGGCGCAGGAACCAGGGGTCTATGAAACAGAGCCCGTGGATCTCCTCGAGACTCAGCCCCACGCGGAACGCATCGGCCACGTACCAGAGCCGGTCGGGACCGGGGATGCGCAGCTCATGGCGCAGGTGGTCCATGGCGCCCGTAACCTTGAAGTCCGCGACTTTCTCGTTGAGGCCGTCGCTACCGGTCTCGAGACCGCGCAGCGCCTTCTGCAACGACTCCTGGAAGGTGCGCCCCATGGCCATCACCTCGCCCACCGACTTCATCTGGGTGGTGAGGCGCGGCTCCGCCTGGGGGAACTTCTCGAAGGTGAAGCGCGGCACCTTGGTGACCACGTAGTC
>DASYZF010000345.1:0-4764 GCA_035946515.1 Gammaproteobacteria bacterium
TGTCCGCACCCCTCGGCGAGCTACGTGCATTACGCCTTCGCCACCGCCTTCTTCATCGTTCTGATTTACTTTTCGCTCTTCGAGTTCACCCGCACCAGCGGGGCCTGGACGCCGCAGAAGAAGATCCGCAACGGCATCTACAAGGCCTGCGGCTGGATCATGATCGTGTGTCTCATCGGCATGATCCTGAATTTCATCATCGAGGCGGCGGACTTCGAGCCGCTCAAAGGCTGGCTCGCGGCGATAAACCCCATCTTCTGGGGTGAGGCAATCTCCATCTTTTTCTTCGGTGTGTCATGGCTCGTGAAGGGGGATACGGTGTTCCGGGATAGATAGCCGCGGCTACTCTTCATCCAGGGCTTCCCGCATCGCCTCGCGCCAGAGCGCGTAGCGGCGGTGCAGCGCGGCGTCGCTTTTGGGCGTGAATGCTGTCTCAATCGGCGCGGCTGGCGCGGTGATCCCGCCCGTGAGACGCGCGGCGCCTAAGGCCGTCGCTTCATGGAGCTCCGGCCGCGCGAGGGGCAGGCCGCTCAAGTCCGCGAGCCGCTGGCACAGTGCGTCGATCTGCGCGTGACCGCCCGTGGCCACGAGGCGACGGATGGGTGCCTCGGCCTGCTGCATGCGCGTGAGGTTCTCCATGAGCAGGAACACCACGCTCTCCAAGACCGCCGTCATCTTCTCAGGCTTGCCGCCCCGGCCGATGAAGCGCGAGCGGAACAGCGGCCGCCAATAGGGCGCCCCGAGCCCGCCCACGCCGTTCAGGAAGAGCGGCGGTTCCTTCGCCGAGGCCAGCCAAGTGGGTAACAGACCCAGCGCCTTCTTGAGCGGGAACCGCGAGCGGGCCGAAGCCCAGGCCAGCGCCGCGCCGGCGCCGTTCACCGTGCCCTCCAGGGCATAGAGGCTCTCGTCCACCGAGCGCCAGATCAGGCTGTGCAAGAGGCCCGGTGCGTCCGCGGCGGCCGGGCGCTGCACGAAGGCGCCGGTGCCGAGGTTCACATAGGCGGTATCGGCCTGCGGCGTGCCGAGCGCGAAGAGGGCCGCCGGCTGGTCGCCGGTCGCCACCGTGAGCGGGATGCGGCGTCCGCCGGCCACGAGATGCCCGAAGGGATGCGCGTTCGGCACGCAGTCGGGCAGCACATCCGATGGCACGCCGAATATCTCGCAGAGGCGCGGCGACCAGGCGCCGCGCTGCACGTCCAGCAACTGCGTGCGGCCGCCGTTCACGGGATCCGCGACGCAGGGCTGCTCGATGAGCAGGTTCGCCACGATGAAGCTCGCCAGGGGACCCGCCGCGAGTCGCCCCTGCCGCTGCGCCTGGCGCACCGGCGCCAGGTGTTTCAGGCACCAGGCGAGTGTGCTCGCCCCGTAGTGGGGCGAGAGCACGAGACCCGTGAGCGCGCGTATCTCTTGGGTATGGGGCGCGAGGGCAGCGACTTGCCGCAGCGCCCGCCGGTCCTGCCAGGAGATCACCGGCGAGAGCGCGCGTCCGTCGTGCCGGTCCCAGCAGGCGATGCTCGAGCGCTGGGTGGCGAGCGCCGCCGCGCCTACCTCGGCGCGCTTCGGCAGGCGGGCGAGGGCAGCCTCGGCCGCCTTGCGCAGGGAAGCGAGCAAGGCCTGCGGCGCATGCTCCACCCGCAGCCGGCCCTGGGTGCGGGTGCGGATCGTGCACTCGGCGCTCGCCCGCAGCCGCCCGTCCTGGTCGAACACCAGCGCGCGGCTCGCATGCCCGCCCTGGTCCAAGCTCAGGGTGTAAGTCTCTCCCTTCGCCATGCCTCTGCTCCACGCGCAACCACGACATCGCGCCCTGTCCCCGATCCATCACAGATTACAGCCGATTTGTACGGTCCGATAATCGGTTCGTCACATGACATTCCCCTTTGTCACCTGACATCCCATCGTCACGGTAGCTTCACTTGGCAGTAATCCCGCCCCCCTAGCATCCAAGCCAGCCTTGGGAAGAGCGCCGTTTGGCGCAAGCGGAGCGTGCAGGCCGGATTCACAGCTCTGTCGTAATCGGGATGGCGCATCAGAACGAAGCGCACCCGGACTGGGAAGAGGGGTGATGCGCAGCACATGTTCGATCCAAACGCTTGGCCGCACGACGTCTCCACCTACGGTTATCTCGCTGTCTTCTTCCTTTCGCTCCTCGAAGGACCCATCGTCACCGTCTATGCTGCGCTCCTGGCGGCCCAGGGCCTGCTCAGCCTGCCGCTCGTGTACCTCACCGTCGTCGTGGGCGATCTCGCCGGCGACCTGCTCTTCTACGCCGTCGGCCGCTACGGCCTCGGCCACCGCTTCTGGCCCCGCCGCGTCCGTGAGCGCTGCTTCCTGCGCCGTCTCGCCGTGCTGCGCGGCAAGCTGCGCGCCCACACCGGCGCCGCGCTGCTCTTCGGCAAGCTCACCCAGGCCTTCGGCTTCGGCATCCTGCTCGCGGCGGGCGCCGCCCGCGTCCGCATGAGCCTGTTCCTCCTCTACAACCTGCTCGGCACCCTGCCCAAGTCCGCCGCCTTGATGGCCGTCGGTTACTTCTTCGGGCGCTATTACGAGACCCTGAGCCACTCCTTCCAGTGGCTCGGTTTCGCCGGCTTCAGCCTCGGCCTCCTCCTCACGCTCTACCTGCTGCACCGGCTCTCGGTCACCCAGGCGAGCCGCGTCCACGGGTGGCCGTGATGCGCCTCGCCGTGTTCACCGACAGCTTCTATCCCGAACTCGGCGGCATCCAGGATTCCATACTCACCATCGTCCGCGCCCTGGGCGAGCGCGGCCACGCCATCCGCGTATATGCGCCCGCCGCCCCGGCCCGGGATTTCGCCCGCGCCGGCGTCGTGCCGCCGGCCGAACCCGACGCGGGCCCCAACGTCGAGATCCGCCGCCTGCCCTCCCTGCCGCTGCCGAGCTCCAGCCAGCAGTCGAGGCTGCTCCTGCCGACCGGCCGGCCCGAGCGCGAACTCGCGGACTTCGCCCCCGACCTCGTGCACCTGCACACCTTCTTCGGCGCCGGCGCCGCAGCGCGCCGCGCCGCCCGCGGCCTGCGCCTGCCGCTCCTCGGCACCAACCACTGGTACCCCCAGGGCTTCGCGCTCTACGCGCCCTTCGCGCGCGCGGCCTTGCGCCGCTTCGGCGCGCGCGCCGTCGCCCGCTACTACCAGGCCTGCGACTGGGTCACCGCGCCCTCGCGCTTCACGCTGGATGACATGCGCGAGCACGGCTTGAGCCGCGAGGGCTCCGTCATCTCCAACCCCATCGACACCCGGGTGTTCCGCCCCGTGTCCGCGGCGGAGAAGGGCAGCCTCAAGGCGCGCCTCGGCTTGGGGGCAGACACCGTCGTCTACGCCGGCCGGCTCGCCCGCGAGAAGCGCATCGAAGTGCTGCTCGAAGCCGTCGCCATCGCGCGCCGAAGCCGGCCCGGCATCGAGCTCGTGCTCGCCGGCCACGGCAGCGCCCGCGCCGGCCTCGAGCGGCGCGCCCGAGGCTTGGGCATCGCGGACCGGGTGCGTTTCATGGGCACCCTGAGCCACGCGGCTCTCGCCGAGCTCTTCGCCGCATCGGAAGTGTTCGCCATCGCCAGCCTCTCCGAGACCCAGAGCATGGTCTTGCTGCAGGCCATGGCTTGCGGCTTGCCCGCCGTGGGTGCGCGCTGCGGCGGCCTCATCGAACACATCCCGCCCGAGACGGGCTTCCTCGCGGAGCCGGACGACGCGGCGGATTTCGCCGCCAAGCTGCTGCACGCCCTCGCGGACCCCTGGCGCGCCACCCGCGCCGTCGCCGCCCGCCGGGCCGCCGAACGCCATTCCATCCCCGCCATCGCCGCCGCCTGGGAAGGCCTGTATGCCCAACTGGCCGGCAGCGGCGGCGTCCCCATCCCTTCGACCGCCCCACCGAGGAGCTGACCATGCGCCTGACCATCGCCATCCCGGCCTACAACGAGCGAGACTACCTGCCAGCCTGCCTCGAGCACGTGCTGGCCGAGGTCGCGCGTCAGCCCGACCCCGGCTCCATCGAAGTGCTCGTCATCGACAACGCCAGCACCGACGGCACCGGCGACGTGGCCGCGCGCTATCCCGGCGTGCGCGTGGTGCGCGAGACCACCAAGGGCCTCACCCACGCCCGCCAGCGGGCGCTCCTGGAGGCGGAGGGCGAGGTGCTCGGCTTCGTGGACGCCGACACCCGCATGCCCGAGGGCTGGATCGCACGTGTGTCCGCCGCCTTCGCCGCGGACCCGCGCACCGTCTGCGTCAGCGGCCCCTACCTCTACTACGGCGCCACCCGCGTCGAACGCGCGCTGATCTTCCTCTACTGGGTGTTGCTGGCGGCGCCCGTATCCTGGGTCACCCGCTACATGGTCGTGGGCGGCAACTTCGCCGCCAGCCGCGCGGCCCTGCACCGCATCGGCGGCTTCGACCTCAACATCGCCTTCTATGGGGAAGACACCAACATCGCCCGCCGCCTCGCCGCCGCGGGCCGGGTGCGCTTCCTGCTGCGCCTGCGCATGCCCACCTCCCCGCGCCGGCTGCATGAAGAGGGCCTGTGGAGCACCGCGCTCAAATACGTCGCCAACTTCCTATCGGAAGTCATCCTGAAGAGGCCGGTCACGCAGGCTTATCAGGACGTGCGCTAAAGCGCCGGTCGCATAGCCTCGCGCCAGGGGGCGTAGTGGCACTGTAGTGGGGAAAGAGCACGAGGCCCGTGAGTCGGCGTAACTCTAGGGCAGGCGGCGCGAGAGCAGCGATCCGGCGAAAATGGTCCTTTTGCGCTGATACTTCG
>DASYZF010000346.1:0-4757 GCA_035946515.1 Gammaproteobacteria bacterium
AGGAACGCGGCGAGCACCGCGAACACTCCGAACATCACACCTTTCGCTATCCAATGACGTTTCATGTAAGTCTCCTCATGGTTCCTTGAATTCCTCATACAGGGGTTGCAACCGCTGCCGCAGGTAGCGCACCGCGTAATGTTTGCGGGAGAGCAGCGTGTTCACGCTCTGACCCGTCTCTTGAGCGAGCTCCTTGAAGCTCTTGCCCTCGAACTCGTGGGCGATGAAGGCCTCCCGCTGCTCCGGAGAGAGCTCGCTCAAGGCCGTTTCCAACTCGTCCAGCAACAGGGCCTGGGCGTAGGCGGTCTCGGGACTCGCTTCCGCCGAGGCGAGGATCGCCTCCAGGCCCTCGTCCTCGTCTCCGTCGGGCAGCTCCGCCCGGGCTTCCGTGGAGCGCTTGCGGAACAGGTCCGTGATGCGGTTGCGGGCCACCCGGAACAACCAAGCGCCCACGTCCTCCACCGACTTCATGAGCCGGTAGGCTTCCACCAGCTCCGAGAAGACGTCCTGCAGGATGTCTTCCACGTCCGCCTCATTACCCACGCGCCGGCGTATGAAGCGGCGCAGGCGCGGTCCTTCGCGGGCGATCTCCTCGGAGACCCGGCGTTCCTGTCCGGCGGTCATGGCGGCAGCCCGCGGCGGCTCATGCATACCCTATAGACGTATGGGGGAGGGGGATATTGTTAGGGACTGGGGTCTTCCGGAAGAAATAAAAAGGCCCTTGGGTCTCAAGGGCTTGGGTACGGCGGATGCGGGAAGGTGCCCCGTAGCAGGCCGGTTCAGATGATCGAGAGCAGGTAGCGCAGCAGCAACAGGTAGCCGATCAGGATCAGCCCGAGCTTGGACCAGAAGAAGAACAGCCCGGGCCAGTTGAAGTAGGCGGGGGCGGTGAGGGGTTTCCTGCTGCCGGCACCGAGGCGCCGTTCCTGGATGCGGTGGAAGGCGCCCCAGATCAGGGTGCCCGAGACGTATTGCAGCAGGTCGCAGGCGAGTCCGCCGATGAAGAGTGCCGCGGGTGCGATGAGGGAGCCGGGCACGTCGACGGCGCTGCCATGGCCCTGGTGGAACACCCAGATGACGGCGATGCCGGCGAAAGCCAACTGCCGCGACACGTCGCTCGCCTTGCCGCTGAGTTCGTAGTAGGAAGCGAGGTAGTCGGACAGGGTCATGGGTCAGCGCGCCCGGGGGCCGGTGCTGCCGGTGCCGGCCGCCGGCTTATTGCGGCGGCGGGTCTTCTTGCGGGACGGCTCCGGCTTCCTCTTGCGGCGGCGGGTCTTCTTCTTGGCCATGGCGCGCTCCCTCTCACCTAAGTCAGTGCGAGGGGAGTATAGCCCCGGACCGCGGGATGCGACGGTGCCTGGGCGGATCGGGCTCAGTAGGAATCCGGTGGCTGGTAGAGGGTATAGAAGGAGGCTTCCTCGGTCTCCAGCTCCTGGCTGAACTCCTCGATCACGCCCGCGATCTCCATCTCGAAGCGCTCCACGTTCACCCCGCTCACGGGGTATCCCGAGTAGTGGTTGATGAAGCCATCCACCGCCCCCTGGATGCGGGCGCTGTTGTGGCGCATGTCGCGCAGCACGTCCTTGCTGTTCTCACCCTTGAGGCGGGCGCTGATGTAGGGGTGGAGCTTGAGGTTCTCCTGGGTCAGGTGCTCGCTGAGGCCGTTCTTGAAACGCTCCAGGGCGTCCTTCACTTCCTCGTAGCGGTCCTGCTGGGCGGCGCCGTTGGCCTTCAGCAGCAACATCACAAGGTCCCGGTGCTGCTGGGTGAGGGCGGCGATGAGGCTCGGTTCGTAGGGGATGTCCCGGGCCGGAGCCGGCGCCGCCTTGGGGGTATCAGCCTTCCGGGGCTGTTTGCGGAAGAGTTTTTCCAACATGGTCCGGGTTCCTGGATTTGGGCTTTTTGGGCCGCGGCGCATTTTACCTATTAGGGGGAATTATGTAGTAGAGCCGAGACAATTTTATGTAGGCCAAAACCTTGCTGGGATGTAATCCCAACCGGAATCAGTGGCTTGCCGATGACGCCTTCCGTCAGCTCATGGGCGGGCCGGGATAGAAGCCCCAGGGGGAAGCCAGGCCTGAATCCGCTGTTCCCTGAAATTTCACAAGCCTTGGCTGGGTCTATGGTTAGAATCCGAGTCTTCCAAACGGAGGGAAATGCCATGCGTCTCACCCTGCTCGCTGCTCTCTTGGCGCTCACCGCGCCATTCGCGGTCTCGGCCGCCGATTCAACCCCTGCATATGTGACGGCCGCTTTGAATGCTCCTGCCCGCAAGGACGATTCGGCCAACGACGCCCGGCGTCAGGCCGCAGCGGTCGTGTCCTTCACCGGCCTGAAGCCGGGTTCTCAGGTGCTGGAACTCGCGCCCGGCGAGGGCTACTGGACACGTATCTTCAGCGGCGTGGTGGGTACCCAGGGCCATGTGTACGCCCTGTGGCCGAACGAGATGGGCAAGTACGATGCCAAGAGCATCGCCGGGTGGCAGGAACGGGTGAAGCAGCCGCCCTACACCAACGTCAGCGTCCTGCAGCAGCCGGCGGCGTCCTTGAGTTCGCCGGCGCAGATGGACGTAGTTTTCACCTGCCAGAACTACCATGACTACCACGACAAGTTCATGGGTCCGGTCGACATGGCCAAGTTCGACAAGCAAGTGTTCGACGCTTTGAAGCCGGGCGGCGTGTTCGTGGTCATCGACCATGTGGCCAACGCCGGTGACGCCGGCGCCACCGAGCAACTGCACCGCATCGACCCCGCGGTGGTGAAGCAGGAAGTGGAGGCCGCGGGTTTCGTGTTCGACGGGTCCAGCGACGCCCTCAAGAACCCCGCCGATCCGCACACCAAAAAGGTGTTCGATCCGTCCATCCGCGGCAAGACGGACCAGTTCATCTTCCGCTTCCGCAAGCCGACCCACTGAGCGGCCCGCTTCTTATGGACTGCAGGAAACCCCGCGTATAGCGGGGTTTTCTTTTGGGTGCTGGCACCTGCCTGGGCGCCACATTAGAATGTGCGCCCTGCGACGGGGTCCGGATATGTTCCGGCCCCGGTACGCCAAGCCCGAACGCCGCCGGTCCCTACGTCTATGCACAAGATTTCGTCCCTGCTGATCTCCCTCGCGGCGCTGTCTCTCGTTGCCTGCAGTGAAGTGCCGGCGCAGGCGCATGCTCCGGTGATCCCGGACGGCAGCCACGTCGGCGTGTTCATGCTGCGGGATTGCACCGTGCCCAAGCAACCGGACTGCGCGGGTTCCGGCGCCATCGCCGGCAAGATCCTGCTGCAGGCCCTGGGCGGCCGGGTGTTCAAGATCGTGCCGCTGGAGCGGGGCATCGCGCCCGATCGGGATCTCAGCGACCGTCTGGCGCTGGCCATCGGCCGGCAGCAGGGCCTGGACTACGTGCTCAACGGAGAGATGCAGGACTTCCACCGGGTGGCGCCCATGACCTTCCGCCCGGAGCGGGCGGCGCTCACCGTGCGGCTGCTCAGGGTCTCGGACGGGCAGGTGGTCTACAGCCACACCGACCAGGGCAGCAAGAACAACTTCAGTTCGCCGGAGAAGATCGTGGCCAACATCGCCGGCGATGTGCGCGACCAGCTGGAAGGCAGGCGCTAGCCGCCTTGTCCGCTCCCGCCCATGAGAAACCCCGCTCGCGCGGGGTTGCTTTCTTCAGTCCTTCGCCAGCGCGGGCCGCCGGCGCGGTATCCAGCGGGGGACCTGGGCGCAGAACTCCAGGTACCGCTGGCCGAACTTCCGGCGCAGCGCCCGTTCCTCCCAGAACACCACGAAGGCGAAGAAGCCCACCCACAGGTAGAGGCCGTAGCGCATCACCTGCCAGTTGCCGAAGAACAAGCCCTGACCCCAGACCGCGGCCACTATGGCGACGTACATGGGGTTGCGCACGTAACGGTAGGGGCCCGAGACCACGAGATTGGGCGGTGGGGCCACCGGCGCCGGGGTGCCGAGGCCGCGCAGGGCGAAATGCACGTAGCAGTCGAGGAGCATCACGATGCCTGTCACCACCATGAGCAGGCCGAGGATGCGGAACGGGACGAAACCGAAGAACGGCGGGGCGATGCGCCAGTAGCAGAAGATGTAGGGGCAGAAGATGACCACGAGCCCCAGCACCAGGGTCAGGAACAGGATGGAACCCAGGACGGCGACCGTTCTGTTCATGCACGGGTTCTCAAGGACCAGGATGCGCGAATCTTAGCGTGCGACGCCATCACCCGGAAGAGGGGATATGTAACGGACTTTGTCGGGGTTCAATCCACGATGAAGAGCTTCGCCCCCATCGGGGCTGAGGACCGATGGGCCTCGGCTCCGTCCGCCACCTGATAGCTCAGGCCGGGTCTCAGGATGAATTCCCGCCCGTCCTGGAGTCTGGTATGCAGCTCGCCCTCGAGGCAGAGCAGGATATGGCCTTTCAGGCACCAGTGATCCGACACGTAGCCCGGGCTGTACTCCACCATGCGGACGCGCAGTGGACCGAACTCCCGGGTGCGCCAATAGGCCATGCCCCGGTCGCCCTTGTGCTCGGTGGGAGCGATGGCCGACCAGTCGGTGGTGCCGAAAGGGATGTCGGTTATCCGCACCGAGGACTCCCGTGTCTCACCCGCCCGCGAGAGCGCGGATGTCGGCGGTCTCGAGGATCTTCTTGGGGGCGCCGTTGCGCACGGCGCTGAGCATGGCGCGGCCGATCTGTTCGGTGCTGAGCACTTGGTCCGGCCAGAAGCGGCGGGCCAGGGGCAGGAGGGGGGCGGCG
>DASYZF010000347.1:0-4840 GCA_035946515.1 Gammaproteobacteria bacterium
GCGGTGCTCTACATGGCCTACCGTTACCACTGGGACACCAGCGCCGTGGGTTACATGCTCGCGGGCGTCGGCGTCGGCGCCATCGTCGTGCAGGGCGGCCTCGTGAAACCCATCGTGAAGCGTCTCGGGGAGCGGCGTACCCTCGCGCTCGGGCTCCTGTTCGGCGCCGCCGGCTTCGCCGTCTACGGCCTCGCGCCCACGGGGGCCTGGTTCTGGGCGGGCATACCGGTCATGTCCCTGTGGGGCATCGCCGGGCCTTCCTCCCAGGGCATCATGACCCATCTCGTGGAGCCCACCGAGCAGGGCCAGCTGCAGGGCGCGCTCTCCAGCATCATGGGCATCGCCAGCTGCTTCGGCCCGGGCCTGTTCACCGAGACCTTCGCCGATGCCATCGGCCGCCACGCGAGCTGGGGCCTGCCCGGAGCGCCGTTCCTGCTGGCCTCGGCGCTGCTCATCGGCGCGGCCTTCATCGCCTGGCGTACCACGCGGCCCGGCCATCTCGAGCCCGTCGTCGAGCCTGCGACCGGCGGATGAAGACGCCCGCCGGTTTCGATTCCGCCGACTATCGCCCGCTGCCGCTGGAATCCGCCGCGACCCTGCCGGCGGTCTGCTACACCGATCCCGGGTTCCATGAGTTCGAGCGCGAGGCGATCTTTGCCCGCTATTGGCAGCTCGTAAGCCGCGCAGAGAAGCTCGCGCAGCCAGGCGACCACGTGGTGGCGGAGATCGCCGGCCGGCCCATCATCCTGGTGCGCGGCGAAGATCGGGTACTGCGCGGCTTCTTCAACGTCTGCCGCCACCGCGCCGGGCCCCTGGCGTTCGCGGACGGCAACGCGCGCCAGTTGCAGTGCAAGTACCACGGCTGGACCTATACCCTCGCCGGCCAGCTGCGCGCCGCCCATGAGATGAAAGAAGCCAAGGACTTCGACATGAGCTGCATCCACCTGGAGGGTATCCAGGTGGCGGAGTGGGAAGGGCTGGTGTTCGCGGCGCTCCAGGCGCCCTCGGCTGGACTGGAACAGCTCCTCGATGGCATCCGCGAGTGCATCCAGCCTATCGATCTCACGCGTTTCTGCTACCACTCTCATGTGGCCTATGACGTGGCTTGCAACTGGAAGGCCTACGTGGACAACTACCTGGAGGGCTACCATCTGCCCCATGTGCACCCGGGCCTGAACAAGCTGCTGGATTACCGGCAGTACAGCACGAACCTGGCGGAGTGGTATTCCTGGCAGCAGAGTCCGCTGGACGGGAGCCAGGGACCGTATGCCGCGGGCGAAGCACACTATTACTTCATCTACCCCAACATGATGCTGAACATCCTGCCGGGGCGGCTGCAGACCAACCTGGTGGTGCCGCTGTCGAGCGGACGCTGCCGGGTGCTGTTCGACTATTACTACAGCGACCCGGAATCGGCGGCGGCCTGGAAGATGATCGCCGAGGACTTGAGCTTCAGCGACGAGGTGCAGCAGGAAGACATCGGTATCTGCGAGCGCGTACAGCAGGGGCTGGCGTCTGGCTCCTATCGCGCCGGGCGCCTCTCACCCAAGCGCGAGTCCGGCGTGCACCACTTCCAGGAATTGATCCGCGCTGCCTATCGCCGCGCGGCCGAGCGCGACTGACCCTTCCGCGGCGCGGCTATTTGGAGAGCCGTGTCTGCCACACATAGATGGGCAGGCCCGCGAGCAGCAGCAGCGTGCCGTAGAAGAGCGAGTCCCTGCCTGTGCCGTAGCAGGCCCACAAGCCGAACACGAAGCCCCCCATGGCGAAGCAGACGTCGCGCAGCCTGAGGTTGCTGGCGCGCTTCTGCTTGCGGGAGAGCACGATCTCCGCCAGGGCGCAGAGCATGTAGGGCACCAGGGTGAAGAAGGTGGTGATCAGGATCAGGATCTGGAACATCTGCACCAGCACCTGTCCGAAGTCGCCTCCACCCAAGCTCGAACCCAGGCTCATGAGGATCAGGACGCTGGCCAGGACGCTGGAGATCACGAGCGCGGCCACCGGGGTGCCGAATTTCGACTCCTTGGCGAGCATCTTGGGGAACAGGCCGTTGTTGGCTACCGCCTGAGGCAGCTGGCCCTGCATCAGGATCCAGCCGTTGAGAGCGCCGAAGCAGGAGATCAGCGCGGCAGCCGCGATCACATAACCCGCCCAGCTGCCCCACAGGAGCTTGGCCGCGTCGGCGAAGGGCGCGGTGGAGCGGGAGAGGGCGTCACCCGGGATGATGCCCATGACCACGGTGGTGCAGACGATGTAGAAGGCGCCGGCGATGACGGTGCCAAGCATGGTGGCGCGGGGGATGGTCTTCTCCGGGTCCTTCACGTGGTCGGCCGGCACCGTGGCGCACTCGAGGCCCAGGAAGGCCCACATGGCGAGCGCGGCGGCCTGGTTCACGGAGGCGAACGGACCGGTGGTGGGGTGGGTCGCCATCAGCACGCCGGCGTTGAAGTGGAACACGCCGAACAGGCCCAGGGCCACGAGCGGGGTGAGCTTGAGGATCACGGTGATGAGCTGCAGACGGCCCGCGGCGCGCACGCCCAGGATGTTGATGCCCGTGAGCAGCCAGGCGGCGGCGAGCGCGGCGATGGCGCCGTAGACCGGGTTGGCGAGGCCCGGGAAGAAGAAGGTCAGGTAGCTGGCGAAGGCCACTGCGATGGAAGCGTTGGTACCGATGATGCTGAGCCAGTAGATCCAGGCGATGAAGAAGCCGGCGAAGTCGCCGAAGGCCTCGCGCGGATAGGCGTAAGGGCCGCCGGCCTTGGGCAGGCGCCGCGAGAGGTTGCTGAACACCCAGGCGAGCAGCAGCGCGCCCACGGTGCTCACGCACCAGCCCCAGAGGCTGTAGACGCCGAACACCGCCATTGTGGCGGGGAGCAGGAAGACGCCGGAGCCCACCATGTTGCCGAGCACGATGGAGGTGGTGGTGGCGAGTCCGAGGCTGCGGCGGTCTGCCGTGGTGGCGGTGGCCATTCTGATACCCCTGGGATGATCTGTCGTGTGGGCGCCCGAGCGGCGCGGGTTGCCTGATGCTACTAAAAAAGACATATTTGGGACAGGAAAATTCACAGGAACCGGAGCCGGATTTGCTGATCGCCGTCACCCGGGAAGTGAGCACCGCCCTCGAGCGTTGCGAGCTCTCCTACCTGCCGCGCACTCCCATCGACGTGGAGCTGGCCCGCCGCCAGCACCGTGCCTACCGGGAAGCCCTCGAGACCCTGGGCTGCCGCGTCGTCGCCCTGCCCGAAGTGCCGGAGCAGGCGGACTCGGTGTTCGTGGAAGACACCGCGGTGGTGCTGGACGAGATCGCGGTCATCACCCGCCCCGGCGCCGAGTCGCGCCGCGCCGAGACCGAGTCCATGGCCCGCGCGCTGGCCGAGTATCGCGAACTCGTCGCCATCGAGACGCCGGGCAGGCTGGACGGCGGCGACGTGTTGCGGGTCGGGCGCACACTCTACGTGGGTCAGTCGGCGCGCAGCGACCGTGCAGGCATCGGCCGGCTGGCGGCGGCGACGGCGGCCTATGGATATGAGGTGGTGCCGGTGGAGATCCGCGGCTGCCTGCACCTCAAGACCGCTGTGACCCAGGTGGCGCCGGGGCTCTTGCTCATCAACCCCGCCTGGGTGGAGCGGCGTGCCTTCCATGAGGTGGATTTCCTGGAGGTGGATCCGGCCGAGCCTCATGCGGCCAATGCGGTGTGGCTGCCCGGAGGCGTGATCTATCCGCGCTCCTTTCCCCGCACCCGGGAGCGCCTCGCGGGGCGGCGCGTACCGGTGGTGACGGTGGACATGTCCGAGACCGAGAAGGCCGAGGGCGGGGTCACCTGCTGCAGCCTGATCTTCAGGTCGCGCGCCGAGGCGAAATAATCCGGCGTCTCCCGGGGTCTTGTTCACATCGACCCTTAGCGTCCCCCAAGAGCATCCGAGTGAGATACCTCATGCGCATCGCCCGTTCCACCACCCTGGCCGTATTGGGCCTGGTGCTCCTGGGCGGCGCGCTGGCCGCCCTGCGCTGGTTCGGCCCGGCTTCCCCCCTCTCCCTGGTGGCGGCTTCGGAAGTGCCCAACACTTTCTTCGGGAAGGAGGCGGCGCCGGCGTTCCCCACGGGCCTCGAGTGGCTCAACACCGGCGGCAAGCCCGTGACCTTGGCGGAGCTCAAGGGCAAGGTGGTGCTGCTGGACTTCTGGACCTACGGCTGCGTGAATTGCTTCCACGTGATCCCGGACCTCGAGAAGCTCGAGGCCAAGTACCCCGACAGCCTGGTGATCATCGGCGTGCATTCCGCCAAGTTCGCCACCGAGGGCAACACGGCGCACATCGCCGCCATCGTGCAGCGCTATGGGCTCACGCATCCTGTGGTGAACGACCACGACATGCAGATCTGGAACGAATACGGCGCCACCGGCTGGCCCACGCTCACGCTCATCGACCCGGCCGGCAACGTGGTGGGGCAGGTGTCGGGCGAAGGGCACTACACGCTCTTGGACAAAGTGATCGGCACCCTCACTCAAGAGTTCTCCGCGCGTCACGAGTTGAACGCCAAACCTCTCTGGTTCGCGGGCCTGGCGGAGAAGATGCCCAAGAGCGAGCTGCTCTATCCCGGCAAGGTGCTGGCGGATGCGAAGGATGGCCGGCTCTTCATCGCCGACTCCAACCACAACCGCATCGTGGTCACCACCCTTGAGGGCAAGGTGCTCTCGGTCATCGGTGACGGCAAGCCGGGACTGAAGGACGGTGCCGCGTCCCAGGCCGAGTTCCATTACCCGCAGGGGCTGACGCTCGCCGATGCGGACACGCTGTACGTGGCCGACACGGACAACAACGCGCTGCGCCGCGTGGACCTG
>DASYZF010000348.1:0-1675 GCA_035946515.1 Gammaproteobacteria bacterium
GCCATCGTGACCAACCGCGGCGGCCGCACCTGCCACGCCGCCATCATCGCCCGCGAGCTCGGCATCCCGGCGGTGGTCGGCTGCGGCGACGCCACCCGCAAGATCAAGGACGGCCAGCCCGTCACCGTGTCGTGTGCCGAGGGCGACACCGGCTTCATCTACCAGGGCAAGCTCGCGTTCGAGCGCCGCGAGATCAGCCTCAGCAACATGCCCGAGGCCCCGCTCAAGGTGATGATGAACGTCGGCACGCCGGAACGCGCCTTCGACTTCGCCGGCCTGCCCCACAAGGGCGTGGGCCTGGCGCGGCTCGAGTTCATCATCAACCGCATGATCGGCGTGCACCCCAAGGCGCTGCTCAACTTCGCCCAGCAACCCGCCGACGTGAAGCGCGAGATCGAAGCGCGCATGGCCGGCTACAAGGACCCGGTGAGCTTCTACGTGGAACGCCTGGCGGAGGGCATCGCCACCATCGCCGCGGCCTTCGCGCCGGAGCCCGTGATCGTGCGCACCTCGGACTTCAAGTCCAACGAGTACGCCAACCTGGTGGGCGGCCGGCAGTACGAACCCCACGAGGAGAATCCCATGCTGGGGTTCCGCGGCGCCTCGCGCTACATCGACCCGGGCTTCCGGGAGTGCTTCGAGCTCGAGTGCAAGGCCCTCAAGCGCGTGCGCGAGGACATGGGCCTCGCCAACGTGCAGGTGATGATCCCCTTCGTGCGCACCCTGGAGGAGGCCCAGAAGGTCACCGGGCTCCTGGCCGCCAACGGCCTGAAGCGCGGCGAACACGGCCTCAAGGTCATCATGATGTGCGAGCTGCCCTCCAACGCGCTGCTCGCGGATCGCTTCCTGGAACACTTCGACGGCTTCTCCATCGGTTCCAACGACCTCACCCAGCTCACCCTGGGCCTCGACCGGGACTCGGGCGTCATCGCCCATCTATTCGACGAACGCAACGATGCCGTCAAGGCGCTGCTCAGCATGGCCATCCAGGCCTGCCGCAAGCGCGGCAAGTACATCGGCATCTGCGGCCAGGGCCCCTCGGACCACCCGGACCTGGCGAAGTGGCTGCTGGACCAGGGCATCGAGAGCGTGTCCCTGAACCCGGATACGGTGGTGGAGACCTGGCTGTATCTCGCCGGCAAGAAGGCCTGAGGTCATAGGTGAGCATCACCGCCGACACGAGCTTCGAGCAGCACTTCCCCCTCACGGTGATGGTGAGCCACCACGCCGGCCTCGGTGACGTGAACCGGGACCTGTTCAGGCTGATCTCCGGCCTGCGCGACCAGTACATCGGCGACCCCAAGCAGAACGAGGCCCTCTCGGGCCACATCACCACCTACGGCGGCTACCAGACCGCCAAGAAGATGATGTTCCTGAACCGCCCGGAGCCGGCGGTGCAGGCGCTGCGCGAGCAGGTGATCATGCCCGGCGTGCAGCGCTACATGGACAAGGTCTACGAGGAACAGGGCAAGGCCATCCAGACCCGGGTGGTCTCCTGGGCCAACATCCTGTCGGAGGGCGACTGGCAGGCCCCCCACATGCACCCCACCACCGGCAACCTCATCAGCGGCGTCTACTACGTGGAGATGCCCGAGAAACCGGCGCCCCAGGGCTGCATCGAGTTCCTGAACCCCCACCCCGTGGCCCACCACCACGGCGTGAGCCTCACCCGGCG
>DASYZF010000349.1:0-3475 GCA_035946515.1 Gammaproteobacteria bacterium
TCGCCTGCACGGCCCTGACCGGCCCCGGCGATTACCTGAAGCTGCGCCGCACGTTCAAGCTCTGGGTGGACGAGCAGGCGCAACGCATCTACGTGGCCGACACCGACCAACAGCGGCTGGTGATGCTCGACTACACCGGCAGGATACTCTCCAGCAAGGAGAAGGCGCTGCAGTTCCCGAACCAATTGCAGATCACCGCTCCCGGCGAGCTCACGGTGGTCGACACCAATCACAACCGCTTCGTGACCTACGCGGTCACGCCCGACGCCATCGGAGCGGAACTGAAGACCGTGCCGCAGGCCGAGTGGCTGGGCCTCCCCCTGATAGACGACTATTTCCCGACGGGATTCGTGCAGGCGGGAGACGGCAGCCAGTGGGCGGTCATCGCCGGCGACAACCTGACCCGTGGCATGTTGTTCCATCGCCCCTCCTCCGGCGGGGAGGCCACGCTCATCCCGCTGCCTGCCGGTGCGGACGTCCTGACCCTGGCCGCCACCGACCACGACGTGCTCGTGCCGGATAACGCGAACTACCGCATCCACGCCATCGGCTACGACGGCGGCGACCACGGGGATTTCGGCTCCGAGACGATGAACGGCAAGTTCGACGCCTATGCCGCCCAGCATCGGCTCTACCGGGGGATATTCACCAACAGCCTGTGGGTGATGCTGCTGCTGGCCGCTCCGCTCATGTTCTACGCCATGCGCCTGCAGCGGGTGGTGGAGGACGACGCGGACCTGGAGGCGCCCGTGGGGCGTGACGCCGCAGGCGCCGACCACGAACCCGTGGATGCCGCGGCGGTGGAAGCGAACTGCCTCGCGCCCGGCGCCCTGGGGATCATGCCGCTCAAGCCGGCCTCGCCCTTCGGATTCCGCCGCCATTGGGGGCGGCGGCGCTACACCGACGGCGGTGCCGGCCTCGCGGTGATGACCCTCGCGTTCCTCGCCGTGCTGGCGGGGTTCCTTTACCTCGACTATGGCCTCCATCTGAAGCATCCCCAGGCGCCGTCCCTGCTCCTGGATTGGCGCGTGCTGACGTTATTCGGCCTGTGCGCCATCGCGCTCTTCTGGCGCTGGAGTACCGCACTGCTGGAACGGGTGTTCGTCCACCGGCTGGGTATGGGGTACCAGTCGCCGTTCAGCGGCCCGCTCGAATGGCTGTCGTTCCTGCGGCCGAGCTGGGCCCTGCGCTGGGAGGAGATCGCAGATATCCGGCTCTGCAGCCGCGGCAAGGGCCGCAGCCCCGCCAATTGGTACTACCTCGTGCGGGACAAACGCGGCGCCGCGCGGCGCTTGTCGGCGCTCGCGTGGAAGCTCCAGGGTCAGGAAGACGGCAATCCGCAGTACCTGCCGGGAGCGTGGATGGATGCCGATACCCTGCGTTCAGCCATCTACGGCACCGCCCTCTACCAACTCATCGGCAGGCGCGGGCAGTATTCAGCCTCTGCGGTGCGGCCTGCGTCGGCGGCCGCGGCCACGCCGGACGGCAAGACGTTCCGCGAGCCCGCCGAGGCGCCACCCTTCTGGCGGACCCTGTCTTTCTACGGCATGGGCTTCTGGCTGCTCATGTGCGCGGGGTTCTACGCGCAGGCGCATCTGCCCGCGGCATACACCCACAGCTTGCTCTACCGGGCCTGCTGGCAGTTGGCGTTCCTCCTGGTGACCGTCGGGATGCTCTACTCGGAACTACCGAAGGAGAAGCGCGGCCATTTCCTCGGTGTGGACAGCGTCTTGGTGCTCTTCTTCGGGCCGCTCACCATGCCGTTCTACCTGTGGTCGTGGTACGGCTGGAAGCGGGCGCTCCGCTTCACCGCGCTCGCTTTCGCGTATCTGATCGTGGTCATCATCGCGATGGGATTGGTGAATTCGGCCCTGCCCGGCACCTTTCCCTCATGAGCCGGGGGTCAGCGAAGTCTTGACTTGATAGTGGCCGGATACGCGGGCGATGTAGAGCGCCATGAACGGCGGGGCAGCGCAAAGGAGACAATGTAGTTTGACCCCCTGCCGCCCTTACTCCATGAGGAACGGCGCATAGCGCTTGCAGAACGCGAACACGGAGGTGCTGGTGACCTGGAAGCGCAGGCCGAAGCGCCGCGCCAGGGGCTCGATCAAGATTTCGGCTTCGTCACGGTTCATGAGTTGGAATTTGCGCCGGGTAGAGCCGTAGTCGTCGATGACGATCTGGTGCGCCAGGGCCCTGAGATGCAGGCGCACCCGGTGGATCCGGTCGTCGCGCAGGATCTGGATGTCTTTTGTCTTGGACTGGAGCTTCATCCGCCAGGCCTCGAGCTCCTCGCCCCGACCCGGCTGAGGGCCATGCTTGGAGCGGCCCAGGGCGGCCAGCCAGGCGAACCAGGGTTGGGCGCCGAGCCCCGCCAGGGCACCGGCCTTGATCGCCGGGCCGATGCCTAAGTCCAGCATCACGATCTCTTTCGGCAGGAAGAAGAACATCCAGTTCGAAAGCCCCCCACGGGATATGAGCCCGGTGAGCACGAAAGGCCAGGCTGTCTTGAGTATGCTCAAGAACTCGGCGGTGAAATCCTCTTCCGGAAGGCCGGACTCTTCCTGTTCCGCTTTGCCGGATTCGTACCAAGCATCCAGGCGCGCGCGTACTGCGTCCGCGTAGTCATCGCGGATACCTGCGGGCAGCGCCGCGAGGCTCTGGCGAAACCGCCGCAGGTAGTTATCGATCTCAGTTTTGACCGCGGCGTCCAAGGGCTCTCGGTGGTGCAGTGATGTAGGACGGAATCTTAGCCGATCCGGCCGGGTTGGCAGGAAAGCCGTCAGATCCGCTATCGGCAGCCGCGCTGTGATCCGCATCTCAGGAACCCGGATCGGACGGATCAATTGGGGACACCACGGTTTATGTGATAACCGGTATCAGGACGGAAAGCGGCCTATTAAAGAGGCCGCCCATGCACTAGGGTAAGCATCATTTCCGGTCGTGATGGAGCGACCCTATGCGCCTCGTGAGCTTGTTCCTCGCGGCTATGATGTTCACCGGCTCCGCCCTCGCCGCGGATGCCCCGCTTGCCGCCGTGCCGGAGAAGGCCTTCTACGACCGCCTCATCGGCAGCTGGGATGTGCAGTACGTGATCTACGCCAAGGACGGCAAGGTGCGGCGCCTGCCGGGGCGGGTGAGCTATGCCTGGATCCTGGACGGCGCCACGCTGCAGGAGACCTGGTCCGACGTGGACGGGCAGCAGGTGAAGCCCTATGCCACCACCATCAGTTACGAAGACGGCAAGCACGAACGCTGGACGGCGGTGTATATCTATCCGCAATCGGGCATGCCCACCATCGTGACCGGCGGCAGGGTGGACGGCAGCATCGTGCTGGAGGGCCGGGACCCTTCGGGCGCGCTGCAGCGCTGGTGGCTGGGTGACCTGAAGGCCCAGTCCTTCACCGCCCGCTACGAGATCTCCGAGGACCAGGGCAAGACCTGGCGGCTCTTGGGAATCAACTACATGAGCCGG
>DASYZF010000350.1:0-1525 GCA_035946515.1 Gammaproteobacteria bacterium
ATGCCTTGGAGCAGCGGGCCATACTCATCAACTGGGGCCTCACGGCGATCGCCGCGATCCTGGGTTTCCTGCTGGCGGCCTTCCTGGCGCGCAACCTGGTGAAACCGGTGCGGGAGCTCCTCACCGGCGCCACGGCGGTGAAGAACGGCGACTTGAGCACCCACGTGCAAGTGCACACCGCCGACGAGATCGCACTCCTGGCCCAGTCCTTCAACTACATGGTCTCGGGCCTCAAGGAGAAGGAATCCATCAAGGCCACCTTCGGCCAGTACGTGGACCCGCGCATCGTGAACGCGCTCCTGGCCGGCAAGCCCCTCACCGAGGCGGGCGAGAAGCGGGTGATGACCGTGTTCTTCTCCGACGTCGCGGGCTTCACCTCCCTGGGCGAGCAGCTCACCCCGGACGCCGTGGTGCGCCTGCTCAACCACTACCTCTCCGCCATGTCCAAGCCCATCGGCGAGCACCAGGGCATCATCGACAAGTACATCGGCGATGCCATCATGGCCTTCTGGGGGCCTCCCTTCACCGGCGAGCAGGAACACGCCCTACTCGCCTGCCAGGCGGCCTTGCAGCAGCTCGAGAACCTCAAGGACGTGCGCCGCGCCATCCCGGACGTCACCGGCCTGCGCCGCGGCCTGCCGAAGTTCGACCTGCGCATGGGCATCTGCACCGGCCCCGTGACCGCGGGCACCATCGGCTCCGAGAACGCCAAGAACTACACCGTCATCGGCGACACCGTGAACCTGGCCTCGCGGCTGGAATCCGCCAACAAGTACTACGGCACGCGCCTGATGATCGCCGGCACCACCTATGACGCCGCGAAGCACGGCATCGAAGCCCGGGAACTGGACAGCATCCGCGTGCTCGGCAAGTCCGAGCCGGTGGAGATCTACGAAGTGCTGGGCCTAAAGGGCGGGACCCCGGAAGCGGCGCTCAAGCTCGGCGCCCGCTATGCCGAGGGCCTCGCCGACTACCGCGCGAGCCGCTGGGCTCCGGCCCGCCAGGCTTTCGAGGAGTGCCTGAAACTTGTGCCGGAGGATGGGCCCAGCAAGGCCCTGCTCAAGCGCATCCAGGGATTGGAAGCCCATCCGCCGGCGGCGGGCTGGGACGGGGTGTGGAATCTCGACGAGAAGTGATCACCGCGCAGAGCCTACCCTGGGCGCGTATCCCGGCTGATCACTCGGAGGCGGACATCGGCACCGCCAGCGCTTTGCGCAGCGCGACGCCCTTACCGAACTTGCGTTGGAATTCCTGGTTCGCCGCCGCGTAATCGTCCTTGACCACGACCTTCTGCGTCGAGAAGAACTCGTCCCGGTAGTACTGGATCGTGCCGATGTACACGGCCCGGTCGCCCGGTTTCAGGTCCAGCTTGAATGCGCCTTCGAGCGGCGCGGCGGGGTCGGGAGGCGGTTCGTTCGGACCCACGACCTCGACCTGGGCGTCCATCACCACCCAGCCCTTGAGGATGTAGGCGGGTTCGGCCGGCAGCTCCACGAAGAACAGCCGGTCAAAGGGAGCGTCGATG
>DASYZF010000351.1:0-2097 GCA_035946515.1 Gammaproteobacteria bacterium
AAGTGCCCGCCCTCAAGGCCGTGGACCTGGAAGTCCCTTTCCACCGGTTCTCCACCCTCATCGGCGCGTCCGGGAGCGGCAAGACCACGCTGCTGAACCTCATCGGCTGCATCGACACCCCGAGCAGCGGCATCCTGGAGGTCTGCGGCGAGGACGTGACGCGCTTCGACGCGGACGAGATCGCGGATTTCCGTGCCAGGAACATCGGCTTCATCTTCCAGAACTTCAGCCTGGTGCCGGTGCTGACCGCCTACGAGAACGTGGAATATCCCCTGCTGCTCGTCGGCGTCCCCGCCGCCGAACGCCGCAAGCGCACCCTCGAGATGCTGGCGGCGGTGGGGCTCTCGGGCCAGGCCGGGCAGCGCCCCAACGAGCTCTCCGGCGGCCAGAAGCAGCGGGTGGCCATCGCCCGCGCCCTGGTGAAGCGGCCGCAGATCGTGCTCGCCGACGAGCCCACGGCCAACCTGGACAGCGCCACCGGCGCCTCCATCCTCAAGCTCATGCGACAAGTGCAGACCGAATCGCGCACCACCTTCATCTTCGCCAGCCACGATCCCCAGCTCATCTCCCACGCGGACGAGATCTTCACCATCCGTGACGGCGAGATCGTCGAGCACCGGGCAGGAGCACTGCAATGAGCTTTCTCTGGAAAATCATCTTCCGCAACATCCTGCGCAACCGCCGCCGCTCGCTCATGACGGGCTCGGCCGTGGCCGCCGGCGCCATGGCCATGCTCCTGTTCGGGGGCTACGTCGGCTACATCTTCGCCGGCCTGCAGACCGGCAGTGTGCAGCAGAACGGCCACCTCACGGTGTTCCACTCCGGGTACTTCCTGTTCGGGCCCGGCAACCCGGCGGGTTACGGCATCGACCATTACCAGGACGTGATGGGCATGATCGGGGAAGACCCGGTACTGAAGCCCATGATCAACGTGCTGACGCCGACCCAGTCTCTGGTGGGCATCGCCGGCAACTTCTCGGGCTCAGTGGACGCCTCCAAGACCTTCCTGGGGGAGGGCTTCATCCCCTCGGACCGGGAGCGGATGCGCCAGTGGGATGAGTTCCACACGGGCGCCACCAAGGCGCCGGAGCCCGGCATGAGCGATGCTGACACGAGCCGTGGGCTCGTGGGCTTCGGCCTCGCCCGGATGTTGGGCCTCTGCGGCCCCCTGAAGCTGGCGGGTTGCCCGCCCATGCCGGCGACCCAGGAAACCGCTCCGGACCACGCCGGTGCGGCGGTCAACAAGGATCTCCTCAGCCTCGCCCAGCAGGACAAAGTGGGCGCAGCGGCGGCGGCTCAGGCCGAACCGCAGCTCGACCTCTTGGCGGCCACCGCCGGCGGCACGCCGAACGTCGTCAGCCTCTCGGTCGCCGGCGTCGAGCGCCAGGGCGTGCGCGAGCTCGATGACAACTTCATCGCCATGAACCTTGGGCTCGCCCAGCAGCTGGTCTATGGCCGCGGCGAGCACAAGGCCACGGGCATCGTGCTGCAACTGAAACGCAGCGAGGACATGCCCGCCGCCCGGGCGCGACTCGCCGAGCTCTTCAAGCAGCACGGCCTCGATCTCGAGATCAAGGACTTCGCCGACCTCAACCCGTTCTACGGCCAGGTGGTGGCGATGTTCAGCGGCATCTTCCTGTTCATCGCCATGGTGATGGGCATGATCGTGCTGTTCGCGGTCGTCAACACCATGACCATGAACGTCATGGAGCGCACCAACGAGATCGGCACCACCCGCGCCATGGGCGTGCGGCCCAACGGCATCCGCCTACAGTTCGTCTCCGAGGGCATGCTCATCGGCGTGCTGGGCACGGCCTTCGGCACCCTGGTGGCTGTCGCCATCGGACTCGCCATCAACCACGCCGGGCTCACCTGGATACCGCCGGGCAACGCCAACCCCGTGCCGCTGCGGGTGGACATGTTCGGCAAGCCGGGCCTCCTGATCGGGACCTGGGCCACCCTGGTGCTGGTGGCGACCCTCGCCGCTCTCATCCCTGCCAACCGCGCCGCGCGACTCTCGGTCGTGGACGCCCTGCGTCACGTCTGAACGGAGGCCACCATGGACAAGCGCAACATCGCATCACGCATCCTAGCCTC
>DASYZF010000352.1:0-8926 GCA_035946515.1 Gammaproteobacteria bacterium
GACGCCGCCTCGATGGCGCGCTTCACGTAGGGGATCGCCTGGCGGCACTGCCCCGTCTGGGCATATGCCTGGGCCAGGGTCACGAGCGCGTCCGGGCTGGGATTCTGGGCTCCCTGCATCCAGCTACGCATCGCATCCAGACCCTGCTGATACTGGCCGTTACCCACCAGCAGCTTGCCGTAAGTGAGTTCGGCATCGTGCTGCTCGTTCGGGGGCAGGATGCTCTGCTGCATCACAGGCTGCAGTGCGTTCAGCGCGTTGGCATAGTCACCGCGGGCGATGTAGTAGTCGGCGTAGAGCTCGCGCACCACCGCGGCCTCGTAGCTGCTGGTGGTCACCCCCTGCAGATAGCTGAGCTGGTTCTGGGAATCGCTGTACTGGCCGCCGCGGATCATGTTCTGCACGCTGCGCATCTTGCGAAAGATGGCACTGGAGATGAGACCCTGGTTCAGGGTCGTGTCGGCATAGGCCTGCACGGCAGAACCGAGCAGCAGGCCTGCGCCCATCGCCAGCAGGACCAAGCGGCGCCCGCTCATTCGCCACCGCCCTGGCTGAAGTCCACGGTCACCGAGGTGTCACGGGGAGCCGGCAGCGGCTTGAACTTCCACCTCGCCACGGCGCGCAGGGCTGCGTCGTCGAAGATGCCGCGGCGCGGCTTGGCGTCGGTGACGGTTGGGTTGGAGACGCTGCCGTCAGGTTCCACCGTGAACTTGATGGTGACCGAGCCCTGGTCTATGCCGTCGCGCACCGCCTGGGTCGGGAATCTGGGTTCCACGCGCTGCACCAGCACGATGTCGCCCACCGCCAGCACGGGTTGCTGCTGGGCCGTCTGAGCACCCGCCGTCTGCTGGGTCTCCGGCGCGGCCTCCTCTTCCGGTTGCGCCGAGGCCGCCACTGCCGCGAAGGGCGGCTTGAAGCTCGGCAGCGCCATGGAGGGCGCCGGGATGTCCGTCTCCACCTGCCCGAGTGCAGCTCCACCTGGCAGCGGAGGTGTGCGGACGGTCCCGGGTTTATCGGGCAACGCCGCGATCTGGGCCGCGAGGGAGTTCTGGCTGTTGAGGCTCACCACGCTGCCGCCCGTGTCGGTGGTGGCGCCGACGTTCTGCTGGAACTGACGCCCCACCACGAAGCTCTGGATGGCCACGAACACGGCGAGCACGGCGAGCAGTCCGAGCGTGAGGGAACCGGCATAACGCAACATGGGTCAGCCTCTAGCCGCGTCGCAGCCGGTCGGCGAGGAGACGGGTCTCCACGTCGGCACGATCGCGCAGGGCGCGGTTGAAGAACAGCGCCGCCACCACGAGCGCTGCGGAGGCGATGGCCGGCACCGCGGCCGCGGCGATGCCGCGCGCCACGAGCTGCTGGCCGGCCGCGCCGCCCACAGAGACGGCGTCCAGCACCCGCATCAGGCCGCCCACGGAGGCATACAGCCCCAGGAGCAGGATCACCACGACGAGGGTCTCGATGAAGCTCACCGAACGGTGGGTCTCGGCGAACACGTCCGCCACGATCTGGCCGCGGGCGCGGCGCGCGGACTTGATGTCACCGCCGGCATGACGCTTCCAGCGGCGCAGGGCGATCTCCTGGGCGGCCGGGTAGTCGAAGTAGAAATACCAGTAGCGCTCCACGATAAGCGTCCACAGGAGCACCGCCAGCAGGAACAAGAGCCACAGCACGCCGCCTGTGGTGAACAAGTCTCCGAAGCCGGAGAAGAATCCCATTACTTGGCGCCCCGCATGGCCGCGAGCTTCTCGGCCCGAGCCGCCAGGATGGAGGCGCTCTGCTGCTCCAGGGTGTGCATCAGCTCGTCGCTGCGGCTCGATAGAAGGCCATGGCAGAACAACAGCACCGCCGCCACGATGAGGCCGAGCCAGGTGGGCACCAGGGCCACGGCGATGCCGCTCGCCACCAGATTGCTGCCCACGCCGAACAGATTCATGGCCTGGAAGGTATTCATGACGCCGGCCACGGTGCCGAGCAGGCCGAGCACCACCGATACCAGCGCCAGGATCTTGAGCAGCCCGATCCGCGCGGCGATCACCGGCCGCTCGCGCAGTAGCGATTCGTCTAGGCGCAACCCCAGGGTCTCCGCGTCGTCCGCCTTGCTCTCGTTGAACACCGAGAGGATGCGGCCGAGCGGGTTGCCGAGGTCCGCCTTGCTGGAGTTCATCTGCGCCTTGATTTTCCGGCCGGCCTGGATGACGTAGGCACCGCGTTCCAGGGCGATGATGAGACCGAGCGCTCCGAGAATCAGGATCAGCACGCCGATTCCGTGGCCCTGGCCGATGCGCTCGAAGAAGGTCGGCTGGCCGGCTAGGCTGCGCAATAGGTCGCCGCCGCTCGGATCCACCGCCATGGGCACCACACCCGATGTGGCGGACGCCAGCCCGGCCGCGAGGTTGCGCCAGTGGCTATCCGGCTGGCGGTCGGGCTGCACCAAGGCGCCGGTCTCAGGCAGGTAGCGCAGGAAGCTGTTGTCGTTGATGGTATCAAACACACCCACGCGCACCACAGCCACCTTCTCCTGCGAGCCGTCTTCATGGGTGATGGTGGCTGGGAACTTCGCCACCTGGCCCTCAGCCGTCATCTCCTGCTGCATCAGGAACCAGAGTTTGCGCAGGTCGTCTAGCGCCGGCAGATCGCGGCTCTCGGCGAGCCGCGCCAGGAACACGCCGCGGCCCGGGTATTGTGCCGAAACCAGCGAGTCGTCCAGCGTGACCTTGAGGTCGCTCGCCACCTGACGGGCGTTGTCGAACACCTGGCTGAAATCACCCTCCTTGGTGCGCAACTGACCGATGAGGCCGTCCAAGGTCGCCTTGTTGGCATCGAACTGAGCTTGCAGCTGCTGGTTGCGCGTCTGTTCGGCGGCAAGCGCCTCCTTCGCCGTGGCGAGGATCTGCGCCTGCTGCGCGGCCTGGGCGTTGAACTGCTGCTCGCGTTGCTGGCTCAAGGCGCTGTTCTGCTGGGCAGCGTTGCGCACTTGGTCGAGCAACTGATCGAGGTTGCCGGCGGCCGGGTCGGCAGACCAGGCGGTCGAGGCGGCGAAGAATCCCAGGGCGAGACCGAGAATTCGGAGGCAGGTCTTCATTTGCTCACCTCCGGGGCTTCCACGGGCAGTTGCATGAGGTCCGGTGCTGCCTGCTTGTTGGCGATGGCGATGGCCTGGGCCACGCCGCTGCGGTAGTCGTTGTCCACGGTCCATTTGCGACCGGCCTTGTCCCAGTAGCCGGTCTCGCTGCCGTCCAGGGTCTGGTAGGCGAGCAAGAGGTGGCCGACGCGCAGGAAGTTGACCGTGAGGGTCTTGCCTTCCTTCGGTAGTTCACCGCGATAGGCTTCCACCGTCTTGCCGGCGGCGATCTCGTCCTTGTAGGCCTGCACCAGGCGCTGGAACTTGTCGGTGACCGCCACCGAAGGGTTGTTGAGCAGCGCGTGCAGCTGCTGCATCTTGGCGGTGCGCTCGTCGGTGCGGTAGGGGATGTCGAGCTTCACGAACTGCGCCAGGCTGTCGGCCATCTGCAGCATCAGCGGCGGCAGGTTCTTCTGCACGTCGCCTACCTGCGACATCTGGGTGTTCAGAGAGTTCATCTCGTCCGTCTGGGCCTGGATGATCTGCTGCAGCTGGTCGTCGTAGTTGCGCATCTCGTCGTAGCGCTGGGTCACGTCCAGGTACTGGTTCAGCATGTCCTGGTTGCCGGCCGCCACCTTGTCGATCTTCTTCTGGGAGGCGGCGGCGGCCTTGTCGGCCTGCTCCTGGCTGTTGACGGCGTTCTGCACCTTGTTGGCGGCCGTGTTGGCAGCGCCTGCCCCGAGGGCGGCGGCGGCCAAGGCGGACGCCAGGAGCGCGGGGACGAGGGTCTTGTTCATGGCTGGACCTGCCTGGCTCTGGGGTAGGGAGAGGGGAAAGTACGGCCGCCCGGGCCTTCAGGCCCATGGCTCCCTGCCATACATATCCTTATGCGACGAATTTAACAGACCTGACATAAGGTTGAAACCTCATGCCGGGGAGAGCCTGAAAGACCGTGCCCCGTCGCCCTATATATAGGGCGACGGGGCCGAAAGCCTCAGCGTATGCGTGTCATGCAGCGGACGTTTCCATGGGGCATTCGACTCGGCGGCGCGGGGCGCGTCAGGGACATCCGCACGGCGTCCTTTAGGAGCCGCTCCCGGCCGGCAACTTGTATTGGGCCCGCAGCCGCGTCAGCAACGCGGCTATCTCTTCGGCGCCGTCACCACCGTCCTTGGAGAAATGCACCGAGAGCACAGCGGCGTGGGCCGGCGTACCGCCACCGCCATTCGAGCCCGTGGGCAGACTCCCGCCTCCACCGTAACTCCCCATCCCGCCGCCGTACATGCCCATCCCACCCATACCCATGCCGGAACTCTGGGTGAAACTGGCGTCGCCTACCGCCGCATAGGCTCCGCTACTGCGGCCCGAACCCACCATGATGGTGCCGCTCTTGTCCTGCTTCACGCTCAAGTAGCGGTAACCCGCTGCCGCGCCGATCTCCGCCGCGCGCAGCAGTGCGAAATCCCGCGTCTGCTGCAGGGAGGTGGCGCTGTTCGCCACGAACACCACATCGCAGGCGCCGGCGGCGGCCTCCTGGTCCACATAGCCGTAGCCGTTGGCGTTGACGGGCTGGTAAGGGGTGGCCGCGCAAGCTCCCAAGAGCAGCAGCGGCAGACAGAAGACGAAACCTCGCATGGGACCTCCCCGGCAGAGCTCTGCGCTCAAGGGATATCCAAGATGACCGGCCGGGACCCGCTGCTATTCCCACTCCGTGGTGGTCCGCCGGCACGGGACTCACTTAAACTAGCACCGGCAAGGGCTCAAGGATCCATGGCCAGGACAACCGCTTCCGAAAACGGCGATTCGCTGCTCCGGCACCCCGGGTTCGTGAGGTTCTGGTGCACACGCGTCGCCTCCAGCTTCGCGTACCAGATGGTATCGGTGGCGGTGGGCTGGCAGATCTACGCCCTCACCCACCGGGCGCTGGATCTCGGCATCATCGGGTTGGTGCAATTCCTCCCAGCCCTGCTGCTGGCCCTGCCGGCGGGCCATATGGCGGACCGATACGAACGACGCCGCATGGTGATCGCCTGCCAGGCACTGGAGTGCATCGCCATGATGGCGCTCGCGGTCGGCAGCCTGTTCCGCTGGTTCGACGAACCCGCGATCCTCGCCATGATCCTGGTGATCGGCTGCGCCAAGGCGGTGGAATTCCCCACCATGCTGGCACTCTTGCCCAGCCTGGTGCCGCCGGCCATCTTCCCACGGGCGGTGGCCGCGAATTCCGGTGCGTTTCTCGCCGCCACCATCATGGGGCCGGCGCTGGGTGGCCTGCTGTATGTGGCCGGCGCTGACGTGGTGTACGGCCTCTCCGCGCTGCTGTGCCTTGTCGCGGTACTGCTCATGTGGCGGCTCAAGACCGAGGCCCCTCCCCAGAAGCGCGAACCCGCCACCTTCCGCACGCTGTTCGCCGGCATCGGCTTCATCCGCCAGCGGCCTGTGATCCTGGGGGCCATCTCGCTCGACCTCTTCGCGGTGCTCCTGGGGGGCGCGACGGCGCTCCTGCCGGTGTTCGCCCGGGACATCCTGCACACCGGTCCCTGGGGACTCGGACTCCTGAGGGCCGCGCCGGGAGTAGGCGCGCTCGCCATGTCCGTCTGGCTCACGCATTATCCGCTGGTGCGGCGCGTGGGCCACATCATGTTCTATGCGGTGGCCGGTTTCGGCATCGCCACCATCGTCTTCGGCCTGTCCACCTCGTTCCCCCTGTCCCTCGCGGCGCTCGTTGCGCTGGGGGCACTCGACATGCCGAGCATGGTCATCCGCGGCACCCTGGTGCAGCTCGAGACGCCGGACGAGATGCGTGGGCGCGTGAGCGCCGTCAACTCCATCTTCATCAATGCGTCGAATCAGCTGGGGGAATTCGAATCGGGCGTCACCGCCCAGTGGTTCGGCGCCGTGACCGCCACGGTCATCGGCGGCATCGGTACGCTGCTCGTGGTGGCGCTGTGGATGCGCTGGTTCCCGGAACTCAGGATGCGCGAGCGGCTCGAGTCCGGGCAGGCAACGGCTTGAGAGCGGATCAGCCTTTCAAGCCGCGTGACGCGGTGATGTCGGGATGGCGCGGACGCGACTGGCGGCGTTTGCGGCTCACGCGGCCCGCGAGCCAGAAGAACGCGGTGGTAAGGCTCACCGCAAGCAGCACGGCACCCACGCCCATATTCCAGGTCTCGGTGGCACCGTACTCGATGTAGGGGATGGGCATCCCGAAGCCGCGCGACAGGAGAAAGATGCCTGCCACGCCGGGCAGGAGTATCAGCAGGAGCTGGACGAAGACGATGGACCGTTTCACGACTGCCCTCCCTGGAGCCATCCAGAACATCTATATATATCCGGTATCTTCCTGACCGGAATCGCCATGGGCGCTGAAGGGATTATAGCCCCTGCCCCAGGGAGCGTTCTGTAGGGGAATCCCTACACCTAGAGTCCTGCCACCAGACGTTTCGGCGCAATCGCCCGGTAACTCTCTTCTATCCAGCTTCTCAGCACGTCGAAAGGCGGGTGGTCCCCCTTCCGGAACGAGGCCGTCACCCACCCGCTTTTCCCGAGACTATAACCCGTGGGTTTCGCGAAAGGCGCCAGCAAAGCCGCCCCGTAGGACTGGGGCAGCTTGGTGGTGACCCGCAGTGTCTCCCGGTCCCCGTGCAGGAACACGAAGATCTTCTTGTTCACCTTGATGACCCGCTCACCCCAGGGGAACTCTTCGTAGGCTTCGGGATAAGCAAGAGCATACTTGCGCAAGGCCGCCTCCCCCTGGCGGAAGCCGGAGTCCTTTGTCTTGCTCCTGGTGAATTTTCGCTTGGTCTTCTTCTTGGCCGGCATGCTTCAGCCCGACTTGTAGTTCCGCCACCAGCCCCCGGTGAGGACGAAGCGCGGGAAGGTGATCCACTGCTCCAGGAAGAGCCGCGCGATGAAGTTCCAGGGGCTGGTGAACTTGGCCGGCGGCATGGGTTCGAGCTTGTGGCCCCGGCCCTGGGCGATGAGCGGCACCAGGATGCAGGCGGGACCGAGCAGCAGGAGCGGCCAGCTCAAGTCCACCAGACCCAGGATCAGGAACACGGTGCCGGCCCAGAAGAACGGCACCGTGAAGATGTGCAGCAGCAGGTTGACCCGGGCGACATGGTTGCCTGGATAGTTCTGCCATTGCCAGCGCAGGAGCTCGGCAAGGCCCATCAGAGTCTCCTCCCATCGAACATCTTGATCTTGAGCGCCTTCAGGTCCACGTCCTCCAGGCAGCGCACGTTCACCGCCGCCATGGGATTGCCCTTCCCGTCCTGCCCCATGCCGAAGGGGGCCGAGCCGCATTCCGGGCAGAAGTAGTGTCTGATCTTGTGGGTGTTGAAGGTGTAGTAGTGCAGCTCCGATTCCGGGGTGAGGAGTTTCAGTTTCTCACCGGAGAAGAACCACAGAAGATAGCCCCGTTGCTGGCAGATCGAGCAATTGCACTCCGTCACCTCGGGGGACTCCCCGTCCACCTCGTAGCGGACCCTGCCGCAATGGCAGCTTCCCTTATGCACCATGGACCGCCCTCCGTATAAGGCCCGGCGAGTATAACCATGCCCGGTCCCGCCGATGTTACATATCTACCCGGGGAATCCCTTAGACGCATTTCAGGTGCTTCCCGATAGTGGGTGAACACCCTAGGCGGCATCCTAGGCGCCGTCGGAATGGCCGACGACCACTGCATACTGATCGAGGATTCCATGCTCCGCAAACAGCGTCGCAACCTCCCCAGCCTGCACACGGAAGAGCTCGCCATCATCGCCCCGTTGGACATCCACGGCGAGCCCGTGGTGGAAGCCAAGATCTACGCCAAGGTGGCCGACGTCAGCCCCCGGGGCATGTACATCCGCTCCGACAACCCGGTGGCCCTGGGTGAGGTCCTGAACATCTCCTTGAGCCTGCAGGGCCAGGACGGGGCCCACAGCCTGAAGGGCATCGCCCGCACGGTCGCCGCCTGCGACCACGACTGCTGCTACGTGGTGGGCATCGAGCTCCTGCCGGAAGACCAGCCCGCCAAGTGGCGTCACCAGTTCCACTGACCGGATCGGGGTAGCTCCATAAAAGAAAGGGGCCGGCATGGACCGGCCCCTTCCCTTTTCCCAAAAGCGCCGTCGCGCTTCAGTTCTTGTCCTTCAACCCCAGGTCCTCCAGCAAGGGCTGGATGCTCGGGCCGCGGCCGCGGAAGGCCTTGAACATGGTGCCGTAGTCCTCGGTGTTGCCCCGCGACAGGATCATGTCGCGGAAACGCTGGCCGTTGGCGCGGGTGAGCCCGCCATGCTCCAGGAACCAGTGGTAGGCATCGTGGTCCAGCATCTGGGTCCAGGCGTAGGCGTAGTAGCCCGCCGCATAGCCGTTGCTCCAGATGTGGGCGAAGTAGCTCGAGCGGTAGCGCGAGGGCACCGCCGGCAGGTCCGCCCCGTCCTTGGCGAGCGCCGTGGTCTCGAAGCTGTCCACGTCGGTCGGCACGGCGGACGGGGTCAGCTCATGCCACTGCATGTCCAGGAACGCGGCTTCATAGGCCTCGAGGCTGGCATAGCCCTTGTTGAACTTGGCGGCCTTCTTGATCTTCGCCACCAGTTCCTTGGGCATGGGCTTGCCGGTCTTGTAGTTCACCGCGTAGTGGGTGAAGACCTTGGGGTACAGCGCCCAGTTCTCGTTGAACTGCGAGGGGAACTCCACGAAGTCGCGCGCCACGGCGGTGCCCGAGAGGGTCGGGTACACCTGGTCGGCGAACATGCCGTGCAGGGCATGGCCGAACTCGTGGAACATGGTGGTCACGTCGTCGAAGCTCAACAGCGCCGGCTGGCCGGGCGCCGGCTTGGTGAAGTTCGCCACGTTGTAGATCACGGGCTGGGT
>DASYZF010000353.1:0-4604 GCA_035946515.1 Gammaproteobacteria bacterium
CCTTCGGTGGTTATGTACAAAAGTCTAGCAGCCGAGGTACCACCACCCCGACCGCCGGTCGCCGGATGGACGGTCCCGCTCCATCGGCTCATTCGCACCCAAAGTTTGCCACCTAAAATATACCGTTCACGTCCCTCAGAAATTCAACGTCATGTCGAACCAGAACTGGGACGAATCCTTGATGGACTGCGGGCTCGTGAACGCGCCGTTCACCGGACGCGCGCCGCCGTTCAAGTGCGCCCATTGCACGTCCGCCGTGAAGCTGCCGGGGACGGTGAACTCGAGGCCCAGACCGGTGCCCCCCGCCTGCACGCGACTGGGCTCGCCGGCCGTGGGATCGTTCAGCCAACCCACTGAGTTGTCGGTGAAGATGCGCAGCCGCAGCACCTGGCCCCAGGTGTAGCTGCCGAAGGCATGTTTGTCGGCGAAGCCCGGCGCACGGACGCTGTACTCCAAGGAACCGAATATGCCGCGGTCTTCCAGGAACTGGGAGGTGGGCGCGGCACGGACGTTGTCGGGGCCGCCCATCACGAACTGCTCCAGGGAGGAAAGCATGTCGCGGGAGTACTGACCGTTGAAGCGGAACAGGAATCCCTGGTTGTCCGGCAGGTTCTTGAACAGCTGGTAGTTCAGCACCAGGCGGTTGTATACCGGGCCGATGGGCGTGGGCGAACTGCCCGTGCCGCCGTGCCGGCTCGGGTTCGGGTATGTCGAGGGCACGCCGAAGACACCCGAGAAGCCATGCTCGACACGCACGTAGCTCGTGGAGATGGTGTTGGAGCTGGTGTTGACCAAATCGTAATCGAGCTGGTAGCCGAGCACCGCGAGGTCGTCGCGACCGATGATGGTGCCCGCATCCAGGGTATCGGCGCGCTTGCGGCTGAAGTCGAGCGTACCCAGCATGGTGGCTTCGCGGGTCCGCTCGAAGTCGTGCTTCAGCGCCACCGTACCTATCTTGGAGATACCGCCAATGCCCGCGGTGCCGAGACCCGAACCGCCCACGGCGAAGGAGTTGCGACTGACGTCGAAGCTCAGTTGGTTGTACGCGCCGTCGACCGGGTGCATGTAGTTGATGTCGCCGTACTTCGACGAGGCACCTGCCACGCCACCGCCGAAAGTCTTGAGGGCGGTGATGCCCAGCAGGTCGGCACCGCCGGTGACGTTGTTCCAGTCCACCGTGCCGATGAGGCGGCGACGGCCCGTGAACTCGGTGCCGGCATTGTCGTACCGCACGCTGCCGTCGAAGCTCTTCTCGTCCTGCACGTTGACGATGATGTCGGTGGTGCCGACGTCGGAACCCGGACGGAACACGCCCGCGGCGCTCAAGCCGGGATACTGCGACAGGGTTAGCAACGCGTTCTCGGTGCGCGGCACGGTGACGAGTTCGCCGATCAGCGGCTTGAAAGGCATGGCGAGGGTCTGGTCGGAGTATTTCTTGTTGCCGGCGGTCTCGGCCTTCTCGAGGCGGCCTTCGAGCACCCGGATTTTGACCACGCCGTCCTGGATCTCCTGGGCGGGGATCACGGCACGCGCCAGGAAGTAGCCGCGGTCGTGATAGAACTTGGTGACGCTGTCCGCCACCTGCTGCAGCTGACCGATGGTGAGACCCTGCAGGCGCTGCAGGCGCTCCAGCATCAGCTGGCGGATGAATTCCTGGTAGTCCTTCTGCTGCTGGTCGGGCGACTCGGTGCGCACCGCGCCCTGCATGAACTTGATGATCTTCTGCTGCTCGTCGGGCGTGAACCCCTCCGCGCTCTGGTTCTCCAGGTTCTGCTTGGTGAGTCGCTCGGACTCGACGATCTTGGAGATGTCGGCGAACTGCGCGTCCACCGCGGCCTGCACGTCCTCCGGCTCGATGCCGGCCTTGCGATCGCCGATGACACCGATCACCACGAACTTCTTGACGAAAACGCGCGCGCCCTCTTCCGCACCCAAGGGCCGCTCGTACACCGGCGGCACGCTGAGTTCGATGTTGGTCTCGGGGATGGGGATGGTGGGGGGCGGCACCACCGGCTGCGCGCCACCGACTTGGGAACCGCCCGGAAGTGTCGCCGGTAAGGGTGGCGGATTGGAGGGCGGAGGAAGCGGCGGCGGCAAGGGCGGCGGCGCCGCCGGCGCCGGAAGAGCGAGCGAAAAGGCGAGAACCACGAACCCCAAACGAGAGATGCGGCGGGTACGGCGCGCTATCGGCGTGGCCTGCATCAGTAGCCCCTCAGATGACATCATGACCCCCCGGTCCGCCAGCCTCGCGGATGGCCCAAAAAACCAACCCTTAGGGCCCGATGTGGACCACTACCCTAATGTGATTTCTCAGCATTATCAGGTGCCACAAGATAGCCCCACCCGAGGGGGTTTTGCAACATATGTAACATCTGGATAAGGAAATTGATATATATATGGTGTTGTCTTGTAGCAACCGGCTCTCCCGGGGAGGGGACAGCGGGTTTTCAGTTATGTAACATTGTCCCCCTGCCCGGAGGGGGGCTGTTTTGACGAAAATCTATCAGGGGATGACAGGCAGGCACCCATGAACGAATCCCGGTCGTTGCGGTGGAATTCGCGCGCCATCAGCCATGTGGGCGTGGTGCGCAAGAACAATGAAGATTCCTATTTGCATCGCCCGGATATCGGGCTGTGGGCCGTGGCCGATGGCATGGGTGGACACTCGGCGGGCGACGTGGCCAGCCAGACCGTGGTCGAGTGCCTCGGCCAGGTGACCGCCAACGGCAGCTTGAGCAGCATGGTGGAATCCACCGAGGACAAGCTCTTGGAAGCGAACCGCCGCCTGCTGGCGCTCGCCGTGAACCAGCACCAGCGCACCATCGGCAGCACCGCCGTCGCCCTGCTCGCCCGCGGCAGCCACGTGGCCTGCCTTTGGGCCGGCGACAGCCGCGCCTACCGCATCCGCGGCAAGCGTATCGAACGCATGACGCAGGACCACGCCATGGTGGAGGACCTGGTCTCGAGCGGCCTCATGTCACGCGACGAGGCCATGAGCCACCCCCAGGCCAACCGCATCACCCGCGCCATCGGCGCCATGCCCGGCCTGTTCGTTGACGTGGAGATCTTCGCCCTGGAACCCGGCGACATATTCCTGCTCTGCAGCGACGGGCTCTACAAGGAGCTCAACGACGCCGATATCGTCAAGGCCCTGAACGGCAACGAACAGGGCGTGGATGCCCTCATCAACCTCGCCCTGGAGCGCCGCGCGCGGGATAATGTGACCGTCGTCGCGGTGCGCTTCAGCGCCTGAGACCGGACCGGCCGGGACGGGCCGGGGACGTTTTTTGGACCCTATGCCTTGGGAGTAGCTCAGTGACCGATTTCGAAAAGCTGCTGAAAGACGTCATCCAAGGCAAGGGTAACCTGGCCCCGGTGCGCAACTGGCTCGACAAGAACCTGACCCAGCCCGGCTGCGACCATGCGGTGCTGCTCAAGGCCTTGGACAAGGCGCTCGAGTCCGGTCTCTCCGAACCCGTGGCACGCGCCATCCGCACCCACATCGAGTCAGTGCCCCCCGCTCCCAAGAAGCCTGCCTCCCCCGCCGACCAGGATTTCCCCTTCGAGCTGGAGGAGATGAAGACGCGGGAGGAGGATGCCGCCCGCGCCGAGAAGACCCAGCTCGAGGCCAAAGGCGGAGCCAAGACCCAGATCATGAACCGCGGCGACAAGACCGTCATCACCGCCCCCAAAGAGGACGGGGTAGGCGCCAACGAGCGCACTCGCGCCATGGGCGACCGCACCACCATCCAGCAGCCCGCCTCCGAGGAAGCCATAACCATGCGCACCGACAAGGGGCGCACGGTGATCACCAGCAAGGGTGGACGCGAGGATCCGACCGGCACCCGCGGCGGCGGCAAGGAGACCGATCCCTTCGCGATGGATTCGCAACCCACCGCCTCCGGCCGCAGCGGCCGCTCCACCACCGGTACGAGCTGGCGCACCAGCACCGGACTCAAGGCCAGCGGCGGCGCCGACAACCTGGGACCGGGTTCGGTGCTCAAGGACCGCTTCGAGCTCATGGACGTGCTCGGCGAAGGCGGCATGGGCAAGGTGTACAAGGCACGCGACCTGCTCAAGGTCGAGGCCAAGGACAAGAACCCGTACATCGCGGTCAAGACCCTGACCGGCGACTTCAAGCAGCACCCGGAATCCTTCATCGCGCTGCAGCGCGAATCTAGCAAGGCCCAGCGCCTCGCGCACCCGAACATCGCCACCGTGTACGACTTCGACCGCGACGGCGGCACGGTGTACATGACGATGGAGCTGATGGAAGGCGATGAGCTCGCCAAGTACATCAAACATCTGCCCGCCGGCGGCCTGCCGGTGCTGGATGCGACCAACATCATCAAGCAGCTGTGCGACGGTCTCGCCTACGCACATTCGAAGCAGCTGGTGCACTCCGACTTCAAGCCGGGCAACGCCTTCCTCACCAAGGACGGCACCGTCAAGCTGCTCGACTTCGGCATCGCACGCGCTTCCAAGACGCGCAAGGACACCCAGGGTGAGACCACGGTGTTCGACCCGGGCCAGCTCGGCGCACTCACGCCTGCCTATGCCACCGTCGAGATGTTCGAAGGCCTCGACCCGGATCCGCGCGACGA
>DASYZF010000354.1:0-2362 GCA_035946515.1 Gammaproteobacteria bacterium
CACGTGCCAGGCGTAGAGGTCCGCCTTGCGGTCGCGGCCGTCCACTTCCACGATGGGGGTGATGAGGGTGATGACATGGCTGCGGATGTACTTGATGTAGGGCGAGTCGTCCGCCGCGAGGCGGTAGGCGAGCTCCATCAAAGCCGTGGGGGCGCCGGTCTCGGTGGAATGGATGGTGCCGGTGATGTAGTAGACGGGAGTGGAGGCGGCCACGAGCTCGGCGGCCCTGGCGTCGTCCATGCCGATGCGGCGCGGGTCGGCGAGCTCGGCGAGGCGCGCGTCGTTGGCTTTGAGGTCCGCGAGCAGGGACTCGTCCGCCACGGCCACGGCGATCATGTCGCGGCCTTCCTCGGTCTTGCCGATGGTGTAGACCTTCACCCGCGGCGACTTCGAGGCCAGCAGGCGGAAGTAGGCGTACACCTCTTTCGAGTGCGGCAGCATGTTGGGGGCGCCGGCGATGTCGCCCAGCACGGCCTCCGGGGTGGGGATGCCGGGGGCGGCCGGGAGGTAGTCGGTGAGGGGGGAGTTGAAGCTGGGGTCGGTGGTGTATTGCTGGATCTTGGCGGTATAGGCCGGGTCCACCGGCTGCTTGGGGTCGCGGGCGTAGGTGTCGTCGGCGAGGGCCGGAGCCGCGATGCAGAGCAGCAGGACAGCGAGGCTGAGTTTCTTGGCGACCCGTCTCATGGCGCTACCCCAGGGGAATGATGATGGGATTGGAGCCAAAGAGACTATAGATAGTTCAATGGACTGTCATCTTGGACCACAAACGCTTGAAAACAGACGGCTAAAAAAACCGCCGATCCTCAGAAAAACTGATACGCATCCATTGCCAGACTGTTGCCCGTCATGCCGCTATGGATACGCTGGCCGGGACCGCCGGCGGCGCCGGCCGCCACCAGCAGGGGGAAGAAGTGTTCTTCCGTGGGATGGGCGCGGGCGGCCTCCGGGGCGAGCTTGCGGTAGTCCTGGAGGCTCTTCACGTCGTGTTTCTTCACCACCGTCTGCAGCCACTTGGTGAAGTTCTTCACGTAGGACTCGTCCTGGCCCGGCGCCGGACGGAAGAACTCCCGCAGGTTGTGGGTAGCGCCGCCGCTGGCCACGATGAGCACGCCGCGTTCGCGCAGGGGGGGGAGGGCCGCGCCGAGTCTCAGATGGTGCTCGGCCCCCAGGCGGGTCTGGAGCGAGAGCTGCACCACCGGGATCTGGGCGTTGGGGTACATGAGCATGAGCGGCACCCAGGCGCCGTGGTCCAGGCCCCGGTTGGGATCGATGCGCGCCTCGAAGCCCGCCGCCTGCAGGAGGCCCGCGGTCTCGCGCGCGAGCGAGGGCGCGCCGGGGGCGGGATAGCGCAGGGCGTAGAGCGGCTCGGGGAAGCCGGAGAAATCGTGGATGGTGTCGTGGCGCACGGTGCCCGTGACCGTGGGCACCTCCGTGTCCCAATGGGCGGAGACGACCAGGATGGCCTGGGCCTTCGGCAGCCCGGGCCCTAAGGCTTTCAGGAACGCATGGGTCGGGTGGGCCTCGTCCAGGGCCAGGGTCGGCGCGCCGTGCGAGACGAACAGCACCGGGTGCGGCAGCCGCATGGTGGCCTTGAGGGTGCCGCTCATTCCATCACCGGGGCGGCTTCCTTGGGGCTGGCCTTGTCGAAGCGCGGGCGCCGCAGCATCAGCACCAGGGGGATGGCGATGATGCTGAGGATCATCATGAGCCTGAAGTCGTTGTTGAAGGAGATCATGGCCGCCTGGCGCGTGACCATGCCGTTCAGCATGGCGAGGTTATGGGTGTTGCCGAGGTCGGCGCCCATGGGCATGGCGCCGAGCGCCGCGTTGTACGGGGTGATGTGTTGGCCCAGGGTCTGGTGGTTCACCTGCCCGTAGCGGTCCAGCAGGGTGAAGGCCACGGAGATGCCCACGCTGCCGCCGATGTTGCGGATCAGGTTGTAGACGCCCGTGGCCTCGGTGCGCAGTCGCGCCGGCAGGGTGGAGAAGGCGATGGCCATGAGGGTGATCATGCTCATGCCCATGCCGAGGCCCTGCACGAAGCCGGTCCAGGTGAGCGCCCACATGTCCACTTGCAGGTCGAACTTGCTCATCTCGTAGAGCGACCAGGCCATGACCAGCAGCCCGCTGCTGATCATGACGCGCGGGTCGATCTTGTTGGAGAGCCGCCCGGCCACCATCATGGTGAGCATGGTGCCGATGCCGCGCGGCATGAGCACGAGGCCGGTGGTGACCACGGGGTAGCCCAGGAGGTTCTGGGCGAACGGCGGGATCAGCGCCATGGCCGCGAACAGGGTGGTGAACACCACGAGGCCCACGGTGGTGCTGAGCACGAAGTTGCGGTCCTTGAACAGGTGCAGGTC
>DASYZF010000355.1:0-2400 GCA_035946515.1 Gammaproteobacteria bacterium
CATGACCCGTGAGAAAGTGAACGCCCGCGGCGAGGGCATGGCTTTCGTGGACATGCACGAAGTGCACCGCGCCTGGGAGAACCGCCACGTGGAGCTCCAGGCCAAGGTCAAGGTGCGCATCACCGACCACCTGATCCAGGACGACGGCAGCTTCGAGACCCGCAATAACCGCCTGGTGCAGACCACGGTGGGTCGGGCGCTCCTGTCCGAGATCCTGCCGAAAGGCCTGCCCTTCGAGCTCATCAACCGCGACATGACCAAGAAGGCCATCTCCTCCCTGATCAACACCTGCTATCGCCGGGTGGGCCTGAAGGAGACCGTGATCTTCGCCGACCGGATCATGTACACCGGGTTCTCGTTCGCCACCCGCGCGGGCGTGTCCATCGGCGTGAACGACATGGTGGTGCCGGACGAGAAAGGCCGCATCCTGGGTGCCGCCGAGTCCGAGGTGAAGGAGATCGAGGACCAATACGCCTCGGGTCTCGTCACCAACGGCGAGCGTTACAACAAGGTGGTGGACATCTGGTCGCGCACCAACGAGCAGGTGGCCAAGGCCATGATGGAGAAGCTCGGCAGCGACCTCGTGGCCGACTACAAGGGCCAGCAGGTGAAGCAGCCCTCGTTCAACTCCATCTACATGATGGCCGACTCCGGGGCGCGCGGCAGCGCCGCCCAGATCCGCCAGCTGGCCGGCATGCGCGGCCTGATGGCGAAGCCGGACGGCTCCATCATCGAGACCCCCATCACGGCGAACTTCCGTGAAGGCCTGAACGTGCTGCAGTACTTCATCTCGACCCACGGCGCGCGCAAGGGTCTGGCCGACACGGCCTTGAAGACCGCGAACTCGGGTTACCTGACCCGTCGCCTCGTGGACGTGGCCCAGGACCTGGTGGTGACCGAGATCGATTGCGGCACCGGCGAAGGCCTGTACATGAAGCCCATCGTCGAGGGCGGCGACGTGGTCGAGCCGCTGCGCGAGCGGGTGCTCGGTCGCGTGCTCATCGATCCGGTCAACGTCCCGGGCAGCAAGAAGGTCGCCATCGCGGCCGGCACGCTGCTGGACGAGCGCCTGGTGGAGAAACTGGAGGAGATGGGCATCGACCAAGTGAAGGTGCGTTCGCCCATCACCTGCGCCACCCGCCACGGCATCTGCACCCAGTGCTACGGCCGTGACCTGGCGCGCGGCATCCGCGTGAACATCGGCGAGGCGGTCGGCGTGATCGCCGCCCAGTCCATCGGCGAGCCGGGCACGCAGCTGACCATGCGCACCTTCCACATCGGCGGCGCCGCGTCCCGCGCGGCCGCCGTGTCCAGCGTCGAGGTGAAGGCCGCGGGCACCGTGAAGCTGCACAACATCAAGACCGTCAAGCATGCCAAGGGTCACTGGGTTGCGGTCTCGCGCTCCGGCGAGATCGGTGTGATGGACGAGTTCGGCCGCGAGCGCGAGCGTTACAAGATCCCCTACGGCGCCACCATCATCGTGGCGGACGGCGTGAAGGTGCAGGCCGGCCAGCAGATGGCCTCCTGGGACCCGCATACCCATCCGATCGTCACCGAGGTCGCCGGCACGCTGCAGTTCCACGAGTTCGTGGAAGGCGTGACCGTGACCAAGCAGACGGACGAGATCACCGGGCTGTCCAGCACCGTGGTGACCGATCCGAAGATGCGCGGTTCCGCGGGCAAGGACCTGCGCCCGATGATCAAGCTCGTGGACGGCAACGGCAAGGACCTGTGCATCGCCGGCACCGAGATCCCGGCCCACTATCAGCTCCCAGTGGGCGCCATCGTGAGCGTCGACGACGGTGCCAAGGTGGGAGTGGGCGACGTGATCGCGCGCATCCCGCAGGAGTCCACCAAGACCCGCGACATCACCGGCGGTCTGCCGCGCGTCGCGGACCTGTTCGAGGCCCGCAAGCCCAAGGAACCGGCGATCCTCGCCGAGTTCTCCGGCACGGTGGGCTTCGGCAAGGACACCAAGGGCAAACAGCGCCTCATCATCACCGATGACGAAGGCGAGCAGCACGAGCTCCTGATTCCGAAGTGGCGCACCGTGAACGTGTTCGAGGGAGAGCGCGTCGAGAAGGGCGAAGTGATCGCCGACGGCGAGCCGAACCCGCACGACATCCTGCGGCTACTGGGCGTGACGGCGTTGGCCGACTACCTGGTGCGCGAGATCCAGGACGTGTACCGCCTGCAGGGCGTGAAGATCAACGACAAGCACATCGAGGTGATCATCCGCCAGATGCTGCGCAAGATCGAGATCGCAGGCTCGGGTGAGACACGCTTCCTCAAGGGCGAGCAGATGGACCGCGCCCGGGTGCTGGAGGAGAACGAGAAGATGTCCGGCGAGGACAAGGCCCTGGCCCTATACGAGCCCATCCTGCTCGGCATCACCAAGGC
>DASYZF010000356.1:0-1831 GCA_035946515.1 Gammaproteobacteria bacterium
GTCGCGATGATGTCGTCCCGGTGATGGCCCAGGGCGATCTTGGTGATGCCGTTCTCGGCAGCGAACTTGTAGAGCGCCCCGCGGCGCAGGCGCGAGCAGAGGCTGCACATGGTCTTGCCTTCCGGCACCACGCGCTTCACCACGCTATAGGTGTCCTGCTCCAGGATGCGGAACGGCACGCCCACGCGGCCGAGATAGTCCGGCAGCACGTGCTCCGGGAAATCCGGCTGCTTCTGGTCCAGGTTCACGGCCAGGAGCTCGAACTCCACGGGCGCGCTCTCCTTGAGCTTCAGCAGGATGTCGAGCAGGGTGTAGGAATCCTTGCCGCCCGAGAGGCAGACCATGACACGATCGCCCGCCTCGATCATGTTGAAATCTTGAATGGCTTTACCAACGGCATGTCGGAGCCGTTTTTCGAGTTTCCGTTGGTTCACTGACGATTTCATCGTCGGTATTCTACTCGACATGCTAAAAGCGCGTCTTTTGCTTCCTGGCGTCGTTGCGGCCGTCACTCGGAGTCCTCACGTACGATAAGAGTACGCTCCGGTCTCCTCGGAGCGGCCGCGCCTAGCCAGATAAGCAAAACCCATCGCTGTTAGCGCGGTGACGGTAATAAATCCGATAGACCAGGGTCTAAAATCTCGAATGAATCGGAGAATGGAAATGCGTTGGAGCACTGGGTTACCGCTGGCAATCAGCCTGGGTCTTTCGACCCATGCCCTGGCCGCGCCCCAGACGCTCACGAGCCCCGCCACCCGGGTGAACCTGATGGAGCTCTACACCTCGGAGGGATGCGACGACTGCCCGCCGGCGGAAACCTGGCTCTCTGAGTTCACGGGTGACAAGCGCCTGTGGAAGGAACTCGTGCCCGTGGCTTTCCACGTGGACTACTGGGACAACCCCGACTGGCGCGACCCCTTCGACAACTCCGCCTACACCGCGCGCCAGCATGCGGTCTCCGCCCACGCCGGCGACACCACCATCTACACTCCCGAGTTCGTGGTGAATGGGCAAGAATGGCAGGGCTTCTTCAACCAGACTCCCTTCTACATGCCCGAGGAGCCCAAGGTGGGCGTGCTGAGCTTGAGGGCCGATGGCGGCCGCCTCAGCCTGCATTTCGCGCCGGGGACGCCCGCCGACTCACGGCTCGAAGCCCATGCGGTGCTGCTCGCCTTCGGCGTGGACATGCACGTGGGCGGCGGCGAGAACAAGGGCGCGACCCTGCGCCATGATTTCCTGGTGGTGGCTTACGGCCACGCCGGCATGGGCGCGAAGGACGGCGGCTACGACGCGCAGCTGGTCCTTTCCCCCGTCAGGGTGAAGGCGGCACGCTACGCACTGGCGGCCTGGGTGTCGGCGGCCGGGGACCCGACGCCCTTACAGGCGGTGGGGGGCTGGGCGGCGGCGCCTTAATTCTTGGGGATGCAGACCTGTTGCTGGGCGGGGGCAGCCGGGCTCAAAGGCTGGGCGACCGGGGTACAGGTGTAGGTGCGGTCGGAACGGGTCTTGACGGTGTATCGGGAGAGGGCGAACGTGTCGCCGCTCATCTCGTAATCGCGGCTCACGATGATCACGTCCGCCGGCGGCAGGCCGAGCGCCCGGGCCGCATCGAAGCGCGTCGCGCCCTCGGGACCCATGGAGGCGCAACCCGCCGTCGCCGCGGTGACGACGAGCAAGATCGCCCTGATAGCGTGGCCCGCCGAACCCCAGGCGCGGCCCCGGATTACCCCGAGATATCCCCTCACAGAATCCCTCTTCCCTGTTATAGCCCAGATGATGCCTGAGCCTGATTACGTTTCCATGAAACCAGTCACAGTGTAGGCAGGGCCGC
>DASYZF010000357.1:0-4448 GCA_035946515.1 Gammaproteobacteria bacterium
TTCAACGCCTCCACCTTCACCGCCCGCGTCATCGCCGGCAAGTGCGACTTCGAGGAGGTGGCCCACCTCCTGATCCACGGCAAGCTGCCGAACCGCGCCGAGCTCAAGGGTTACAAGGCGAAGCTCAAGGAGCTGCGCGGCCTGCCGCAGGTGGTGCGCGCGGCGCTGGAAGCGCTCCCGGCTTCGAGCCACCCCATGGACGTGATGCGCACGGGCGCCTCCGCCCTGGGTTGCAGCCTTCCCGAGAAGGACGACCACAACGCCGCCGGCGCGCGCGACATCGCCGACCGGCTCGTGGCTTCCTTCGGCTCCATGCTCTGCCACTGGTACCACTGGAGCCACAACGGCCGGCGCATCGAGGTGGAGACCGATGACGACTCCGTGGGCGGCCACTTCCTGCACATGCTGCACGGCACCGAGCCCTCGGACGCCTGGGTGCGCGCCATGCACACCTCCCTCATCCTCTATGCTGAGCATGAGTTCAACGCCTCCACCTTCACCGCCCGCGTCATCGCCGGCACCGGCTCCGACATGTACTCGGCCATCACCGGCGGCATCGGCGCGCTGCGTGGCCCCAAGCACGGCGGCGCCAACGAGGTAGCCTTCGAGATCCAGAGCCGTTACGCCTCGCCCGACGAGGCGGAGGCGGACATCCGCCGCCGCGTGGAGGCCAAGGAAGTCATCATCGGCTTCGGCCATCCGGTGTACACCGTGAGCGACCCGCGCAACATGGTCATCAAGAAGGTGGCCCAGAGCCTCTCCAAGGGCGCCGGCGATATGAAGCTCTATGACATCGCCGAGCGGCTCGAGACGGTGATGAAGAAGACCAAGAACATGTTCCCGAACCTGGACTGGTTCTCGGCCGTGTCCTACCACGTGATGGGCGTGCCCACCGCCATGTTCACGCCGCTGTTCGTGGTGGCTCGCACCACCGGCTGGAGCGCCCACGTGATCGAGCAGCGCGAGGACGGCAAGATCATCCGCCCGAGCGCCAATTACACCGGTCCCGAAGACCAGAAGTTCGTCCCCATCGAAAAACGCATGTGATAAAGAGAGAAGGCAAAGACGATGAGCAGTCACGACATCCGCTCCGCGAAGCGCCCCAAGCCCGACCAGGTGATCCAGGACATCGCTGACTACGTCTGCGACTACAAGGTGAAGAGCAGCGAGGCCTTCAAGACCGCGCGCTACGTGCTCATGGACACCCTGGGCTGCGGGATGCTGGCCCTGAGCTACCCGGCCTGCACCAAGCTCCTGGGTCCGGTGGTGCCGGGCGCGACGCTGGCCGGCGGCGCGCGCGTGCCGGGCACGAGCTTCGCACTCGACCCGGTGCAGGCGGCCTTCAACATCGGCGCCATGGTGCGTTGGCTCGACTTCAACGACACCTGGCTCGCGGCGGAATGGGGTCACCCTTCCGACAACCTGGGCGGCATCCTGGCGGTGGCGGACTACGTGTCGCGCCGCAACGTGGCGGAGGGCAAGGACCCGCTCACCATGAAGGACGTGCTCACGGCCATGATCAAGGCCCATGAGATCCAGGGCGTGCTGGCGCTCGAGAACAGCTACAACCGCGTGGGCCTGGACCACGTGCTGCTGGTGCGCGTCGCTTCCACCGCGGTGGTCACCCGCATGCTGGGCGGCAGCCGCGAGGACGTGGTGAACGCCGTGTCCAACGCCTGGATCGACGGTGGCGCGCTGCGCACCTACCGTCACGCCCCCAATACCGGTTCGCGCAAGAGCTGGGCGGCGGGTGACGCCACCAGCCGCGCCGTGCGCCACGGCCTCATGGCGCTCAAGGGCGAGATGGGCTATCCCTCCGCGCTCAGCGCCAAGACCTGGGGCTTCTACGACGTGCTCTTCAAGGGCCAGCCCTTCAAGTTCCAGCGTCCCTACGGCAGCTACGTGATGGAGAACGTGCTCATCAAGATCTCCTTCCCGGCGGAGTTCCACGCTCAGACGGCGGTGGAATGCGCCATGCAGCTGCACGCCCAGGTGAAGGACAAGCTCGGGGAGATCGAGAAGATCGTCATCGAGACCCAAGAACCGGGGGTCAGGATCATCGATAAGACCGGCGAGCTCGCGAACCCGGCGGACCGCGATCACTGCATCCAGTACATGATCGCCGTGCCCTTGATCTTCGGCCGCCTCACCGCCGAGGACTATGAAGACGCAGTGGCCAGGGATCCGCGCATCGACAAGCTGCGTGGCAAGATGGAAGTGCGCGAGAACGGCAAGTTCACCAAGGATTATTATGATCCGGCCAAGCGCTACATCGGCAACGCCATCCAGGTGTTCTTCAAGGGCGGCACCAAGACCGAGCGGGTGGAGGTGGAGTTTCCCATCGGCCACCGCAAGCGCCGCGCCGAGGGCATACCGGTGCTGGTGAGCAAGTTCGAGAAGGCCATCGCCGGCAAGTTGTCGGCGCGCCAGTGCGCGGCCATCAAGGAACTCTGCGGCGACCAGAAGGAGCTCGAGTCTGCGTCCGTCACGGACTTCATGTCCCTCTGGACGGTTTGACGATATCCAACCTCAGCTGTCTGAGTCAGATGAGAAGCCCGACCCTGCGCCGGGCTTTTCTTTTGGGGTAACCTTGAGCCATGGAACTGCTCGCCAACATCGACGTGGACGACCTGGAGAAGGGCATCGCCTTCTACACCCGGGCTTTCGGTCTCAAGCCCAGCCGGCGCTTCGGTGACGAAGGCGTGGAGCTCCTGGGTGCTTCTTCGGCCATCTACCTCCTGGTCAAGCCCCGGGGCAGCAAGGCTGCCAGGACCATCTTCCAGACCCGCGACTATCGCCGTCACTGGACGCCGGTGCATCTCGATCTCGTGGTGGAAGACGTGAAGGCGGCCACCGCGAAGGCCCAGGCGGAGGGCGCCATCCTCGAGGGCGAGGTCGAGACCCACCGGTGGGGCCATATCGCCCATCTCTCGGATCCTTTCGGCCACGGTCTCTGCCTCATCCAGTTCCGCGGCAAGGGCTACGATGAGATCGCCGAAGCCTAGATTTTCGAAGGGGGCCGCTGCTATCCTCGCCGCCAGGACAGACCATAATTACATAAGGGGCGCAGGTGCTGTATTCCTATCTCGGGCTCATCTCTGCCGTGGTACAGATCGTGTGCATAGTGCACTGTATTTCCCGCCGCAACGACTATTTCTGGATCTTCGTCATCCTGTTCTTCCCGTTCGTGGGCAGCGCGGTGTACGCCATCATGATCTGGATCCCGGAGACGCGGCATTCCCATGCCGCGCGCGGCACCTCCAAGGCAGTGTTGGCCATCTTCGACCCGCGCCGCGAATTGCGCCGGCGCCTGAACAGTCTGGGCGTCTCGGATACGGTGTCGAACCGCGTGTCACTGGCGGGCGAACTCGTTCGCCACGGGATGGTCAAGGATGCGCTCGCCCTGTACGAACGGTCGCTCGTCGGGATATACGAGGACGATCCGTATCTGTTGTGCGGTTACGCGACGGCGCTGTATGCCGCCGGCTTCTATGCGGATGTCCGCACCGTGTTGGAAAAGCTGCGCACCACCAATCCCGCGCTCAAACTGCAGGAGGCGAAACTGCTGTATGCGAGGGTGTTGGAGCAACTGGGGGAGATGGAACGCGCGGACAGGGAATATGCCGCCGCCGTCCGGGAATCCGGCGGCATGGAGGCGAAATGCCGTTACGCCCTGTTCCTGAAGCAGCAGGACCGGCAGGCTGCCGCCAAGGAGCTGTTCCAGGACATCCTGCAGAACGCCAAGCTAGGCAGCAGCCACAGCCGGCGTCTGAACAAGGAATGGATCGGTACCGCCAAGCGCGAATTGGCCTGAGCCCGGCGGGGAACCTAATAGGAAAGACGGCGTCTCATACCCCTACCTATACAGGACCCGAGACGCATCTGACATGAACAACCGCAAAGCCGCCATGGCTTTCATCTTGGTCACCGTGGTCATCGACATGCTGGCCTTCGGCCTGATCATCCCGGTGCTGCCCATGCTGGTGCAGGATTTCCTGGGCGGCAACACCGTGCGCGCCGCCGAGGTCTATGGCGTGTTCGGCACCGCCTGGGCCATCATGCAGTTCTGCTTCTCGCCGCTCCTGGGCGCGCTCTCGGATCGCTTCGGCCGGCGTACCGTGATCCTCATCTCCTGCACGGGCCTCGGGCTCGACTTCCTGCTGATGGCGACGGCACCCAACCTCTATTGGCTGTTCCTGGGCCGCGTCATCTCCGGCATCTGCGCCGCCAGCATCAGCACCGCCGGCGCCTATATCGCGGACACCACCCCGCCCGAGAAACGCGCCGGCGCCTTCGGCCTGATCGGCGCCGCCTTCGGGGTGGGTTTCGTGCTGGGTCCGGCGCTCGGCGGGATCCTGGGGCACATCTCGCCGCGGCTGCCGTTCTGGGTGGCGGCGGTGCTCGCCCTCGTCAACGCGAGCTACGGCCTGTTCGTCCTGCCGGAATCC
>DASYZF010000358.1:0-3315 GCA_035946515.1 Gammaproteobacteria bacterium
AAGATCGCCCTGGGCCATCACCGGGACGACATCATCGCGACTTTCTTCCTGAACCTGTTCTACGGCGGCAAGCTCCGGGCCATGCCGCCCAAACTCCTCTCGGACGACGGCCGACACGTGGTGATCCGCCCGCTCGCCTACGTGGAGGAGCGGGACATCGCCCGCTACGCCCTGCTCCGGCAGTTCCCCATCATCCCCTGCAACCTGTGCGGCTCCCAGGAGCACCTGCAGCGCAAGGTGGTGAAGAGCATGCTGTCGGGATGGGAGCGGGAGTTCCCGGGCCGCACCAACTCCATCTTCGCGGCCCTGGGCGACGTGGTGCCGGAACATCTGCTGGACCCGCGGCGCTTCGACTTCGCGGCCCTGGGCGCCAAGGCGGCACCGCGCCGCGACTGGCTGGGATCGGAATCCCTGGAAGCGGGTGAAGACGTGCTCGTCGCCAGCGTATCCGTGGACGAGCTGCTCAAGACCACGCCGCGGGCCCGGGCCGCTGCGGGTGAAGACTAGGCGTTCAAGCCTTCCCAGACTGCTTTGATCCCCGCCGGCAACGGCGTTTCCACCCCCGGCTGCAGCCATGCAGACGGTGCGTGGAAATCAGATCCCACCGATCCCATGAGCTCGAAGCGTCCCGCCAGATGTGCCGACACCGCGATCTCGTCCGGGTTGTAGCGGCCGCTCACGATCTCCATGGCGTCGCCCCCTGCCTGCTTGAAGGCGGTGAGGATCTTCACGAGCCAGGCCCGGGTGAACCCGTAGCGCAGCGGATGGGCCAGCACCGCCCGGCCCCCGGCGCCATGTATCCAGTCCAGGGTCTCTTCCAGGCTCGCCCATTCGACCGACACATGCCCCGGCTTGCCGCGACCGAGGTAACGCCGGTAGGCCTGCTGCAGCTCCTGCACGTGCCCCGCCTCCAGGAGGAAGCGGGCATAGTGGGTGCGGGTGAGGCGCGCAGGGCCGGCGATCTTCGCGGCCCCGGCGTGGGCGCCGGCGATGCCCTTGGCTTCGAGGCGCTTGCCGATCTCGGCACCGCGCGCATCCCGCACCGCCTGTAGCCGCGCGAGGCCGGCCTGGAGCGCGGCGTTCTCCGGGTCCACTCCCAGGCCCACGATGTGCAGGGTCTTCCTGTCCCAGCTGGTGGAGACCTCCACGCCCGGCAGGAAACGGATGCCGGCGGTGCCGCAGGCCGAGCGCGCCTCGGCCACGCCGTCGAGGCAGTCGTGGTCCGTCAGGGACAGGAGCGTCACGCCGCGGCCCGCGGCCAGGGAGACGAGTTCGGTGGGGGAGAGGGTCCCGTCGGAAGCCCGGGAGTGGGTGTGCAGGTCGATCACGCGTCCAGGTCCGGGATGAGCATGCTCTCAAGGCGCGCGATGTAGTCCTTGAGCTGCAGCTTGCGCTTCTTCATGCGCGATACCTGCAGCTCGTCGCTGGTGGGATCCTCGGCCAGGCGGCCGATGGCCACGTCCAGGTCGTGGTGCTCGAGCTTGAGTTGGATGATCTGCTCTCTTATCTTGCGCGGGTCTTTTTCCATGCACCGCCCCGATTATCAGCCCACAAGGGTAGCACGCCCCTTTCCCGCGGTAGGGGCCAGCGGCGATAATGGGCCATGGAGATATTCAAGGTCTTCCACATCGAGGCGGCCCACCGCCTGCCGAACCTGCCGGCCAGCCACAAGTGCAGCCGCCTGCACGGTCATTCCTTCCGGGTGGAGATCCACGTCGCGGGTCCAGTGGACCCCAAGACCGGCTGGATCATGGACTTCGCGGACCTGAAGCTCGCCTTCAACCCGGCGTTAGAAGCCCTGGACCACCGTGATCTCAACGACGTGCCGGGCCTGGACAACCCCACCAGCGAGAACCTGGCCCGCTGGATCTGGCAGAAGCTCAAGCCCGCGTTGCCGGGCCTGTCGAAAGTCGTCATCGCCGAGACCTGTACTTCGGGGTGCGCCTATCTAGGGGATTAAAAGGAGATGTCCATGCGTACCGTATCGCTCGCTGCCTTGTCCTTCGCCCTCGTCTCCCTCAGCCCCAACCTCCATGCCATGAGCGACGCCGACTACATGGCGGCCATGTCTGCCATGCACGCCTCCGACATGCCGGCGCCGAGCGCCGCCGCGGTGGAGAAACCCGCAGAGCCCGTGACCGGCCAGGACGTGGTCTACGCCGGCGCGGGCGGCCAGGAGACCCACGGCTATCTCAGCAAGCCCAAGGACGCCAAAGGCCCGCTGCCCGGCATCATCGTGATCCACGAGTGGTGGGGACTCAACGACAACATCCGCCGCATGACGGATCGCCTCGCAGGCGAGGGCTACGAGGCCCTGGCCGTGGACCTCTACGGCGGCCACGCCGCCGAGAAGCCGGACGAAGCCAAGAAGCTCATGATGGGCGTCATGGGCGACAAGGATGCCGCCAAGGACAACCTCAGGCAGGCCTACGCCTACCTCCACGACCACGAGCACGCCACCAAGCTGGGCGTGATCGGCTGGTGCTTCGGCGGCGGCTGGTCGCTGCAGACCGCGCTCCTGTTCCCGGACAAGCTGGATGCGGCGGTGATGTACTACGGCCAGCCTGTGACGGACGTGAAGACCCTCGCCACCCTCAAGATGCCGCTCGCCGGCTTCTTCGGCGAGGAGGACATGGGCATCACCGTGGCCGACGTGCTGAACTTCCAGGACGCGCTCAAGCAGGCCGGGGTCAAGGCCGAGATCAAGGAGTATCCGGGCGCCGGCCACGCCTTCGCCAACCCCTCGGGGGAGCATTACCAGCCGGCGGCGGCGGAGGACGCCTGGCGGCGCACCGTCGCGTTCCTCAAGCAACACCTCCAGTGAGCGGGGCGTTGGGGCCGGGCGGCTCTAGTGCTAGGCTTGGGGTCGAGGGATATCTAAAACGGGGAGCTGACCATGAGACGCATCGCGACCTTCCTGCTTGCCTTCGGCCTCGTGGCCGCCGCCTCCGCCGCCGACCTCGCCGGGGTCTCGGTGCCGGACACCGCCCAGGTGGCCAACACCAATCTGGTGCTGAACGGCATCGGCCTGCGCAAGAAGTTCTTCGTCAAGATCTACGTGGGCGGGCTCTACCTGCCCCAGAAGAGCGGTGATGCCGATGCCATCATCGCCTCCACCACGCCGGACCGGATCCTGATGCACATGATCTACGCCGTGGACAAGGATCAGTTCGCCGACGCCTGGCACGACGACTTCAAGGCCAACAACCCGGACCAGTACCAGGCGCTGCACGACCCGATCGAGCAGTTCATCGCCTGGTTCAGCGACTCCAAGAAGGACGACGTGGTGACCATGGACTGGGTCCCGGGCCAGGG
>DASYZF010000359.1:0-3530 GCA_035946515.1 Gammaproteobacteria bacterium
TCCCCAACGAGCCCGGCATCGCGCACCGCATCATCGGCCCCATCTCCGACGCCAACGTCGAAGTGGACATGATCGTGCAGAACGTGGCGCGGGACGGCCGGCTGGATTTCAGCTTCACCATCCACCGCAACGACTACCCGCAGGTGATGGATATTTTGCAAGCGAAACTTGGGGAAATCGGCGCCGAGTCTCTCAAGGGCAACGACCGGGTGGTGAAGCTCTCCGTCGTGGGGGTGGGCATGCGCTCCCACGCGGGCGTGGCCAGCACCCTGTTCCGGGCCCTGGCGGAGAAGCAGATAGACATACGCATGATCGCCACCTCGGAGATCAAGGTCTCCGTGGTGGTGGACGAGAAGCACCTGGAGCAGGGGGTGAGGGTCCTGCACCAGGCCTTCGGCCTGCAGAACGAGCCCAGGGAGGATGCCCTGCACCGTCGCACTTCGGGTTGAGCCCGCGGTCCAAACGGGGGACAATACGCGTTGCCCCGTAGAGGGCGACTCGATAAAGACGGTTGAAAGGGATTTTCGAGGTGATTGGAACACAGGGCTACTCAAGGAGCATTGCATGCTGATCCTTACCCGTCGCGTGGGCGAGACGCTCATGATCGGCGACGAAGTCACTGTCACGGTACTCGGCGTCAAGGGAAACCAGGTGCGCCTGGGCGTGAACGCGCCGCGCACGGTCGCCGTGCATCGTGAGGAGATCTACGAGCGCATCAAGCGCGAGCAGGACGGAGGCGGGGAACCGCCTGAAGCCGGGAACTCCTGACGCGCGCGGTCCGGGCCCCCGCCCGGGCCGGATGATCCTCGACCGCCTGGCCCATGGCCGGGCACCCCGCAGAGCGTTTCTTTGACCGGCCCCGGGCCGGCCGGTATCATTACGCCTGACCTTGGCAGTGCGGTGCGTAAGCCCCGTAGAAGCCCATCCGGAGAGATGGCCGAGTGGTCGAAGGCGCGCCCCTGCTAAGGGCGTATACGGGCAAAACCTGTATCGAGGGTTCGAATCCCTCTCTCTCCGCCAGTTACCCATAAAAATAAGGGCCCCTCAGGGGCCTTTATTTTTTATGGGTCATTTCGGCTGAGCAGGGGAATTCGAACCCTCGGGTTGATATAAGCCCCGCTCCGCGGGCCAAGAATGAACGGAGGGCCCCGAAGGGGCCGCGGGCCGAAAAAAGCCCGCCGCATTCTCTCTCTCGGCTCTTCATCTTCTCCTTAATCCCGCAGTCCCTACCTCCAACTCTTAGAACTTCACCCCCACGCTGCCGTAGAAGAACCCCCCCGGCGTCCGGTAGAACGTCGGCAGGAAGCTGTTGGCGAAGGCGTCCATGGCGATGGGCGGCTGCTTGTCGAACAGGTTGCGTATCCCCAACGAGAAGTCCGTATCCAGGCTGTCCAGGTGATAGGTCGCTTCCACGTCGTGGTAGGTGGTGGCGCCGATGTGGCTGCCGGCCACTGCCGTGGTCTCGAAGGGGAAGTTGATGGTGAGCGGGCAGCGGCTCGCGGGCTCCACGGCGGGCGCGAAGGAGCAGTCCTCGATCAGGTGACTGATGTATTCCACGCTCCAGCTCGCGGACCAGTCGCCGCGGCGCCAGTAGAGGTTCACGTTGGCGCGCTGCTTGGGGATGCCGCCCGTCACGGTGCCGGTGCCAGCCGTGCCGGCGCCGTTGGTGGTGGTGCCGGAGAGCTCCAGGCTGCTGATGCCCGCCCCGAAGGCCAGGCTCGACACGTACTGCTTCACGAAGGTCCAGTCCACGCCCAGCTTGAAGTCGCCGATGCTCGTGGAGGGGAACTTGTAGTGGGTCGAGACGTCGACGCCCTCGGTCTTGAGGCCGCCGACGTTGGTGTTGAGGTTCACGACGTCGGTGATGTCACCGGGCGCGGTGGCGCTGTGGTTTCCTCCAGAACGGGTGATCAGGCTGCAGTAGTAGGGCGTGCCCTCGTTGTAGCAGCCGGTGAGGATGAGCTGGGTCGGCACCGTGGCGATGGCGTTGACGAGGTCGATCTTGTAGTAGTCGGCGCTGAAATCGAAGCCCGGCAGCCAGTCGGGGTCGTAGACGAAGCCCACGGTCTGGGAGATGGCGCGCTCCGGGGCGAGGTGGGTGTTGCCGCCGGTGGTGGTGTTCACCTGCGGGTTGTTGGGATCCAGCTGGACGTAGGGGCCGGTCCCGCAGAACGGCGCCACCGTGGGGTTGAGCGGCGAGACCACGCAGGGATCGATGGCGAAATCCGGGAACTGGGTCTGCGCCAGGAACAGGTCGCTGATGCTGGGGATGCGGAAGCTCTGGGCCCAGGAACCGCGCAGCAGCAGCTGGTCGTTCGCCTGCCAGCGCAGGGCGACGTTCGCGGAGGAGGAGTGGTCGGTGTGCTCCGCCGCGTTGTTGGTGCCGGCGGTCCCGCCCTTCCACTTGAAGGACGACCAGCGGTTGGCGACGTCCAGCTCGACCTGCTTCATGAACGGGGCGTCGGAGACGAGCGGGATGTCGAACTCCAGATACACGGCGGAGGTGTGCTCCCGCCCCTGGGTCGGAGGCACCGGGAACGAGGCGGTGTTGCCCGCCGTGACCAGGGCGTCGGGGTGGGAATACCCGTCGGTCTCCAGCGCCTCCGCGCCCAGCGCCATGGCGAGCGGCCCGGCCGGCAGCTGCGCCAGGTCGCCGGTGGTGTTGGCGGTGTAGTCGTGCATGTCCTGGCGGGTGATGTCGTGCTCCTCGGACAGGAAGTAGTCGAGCATGGCCGGGGTGATGCTGCCGGCGCCGCCGAAGATGTTGAGCGGCGTGCAGCCGGGGCTCGAGCCGCCGCCGCAGGGGGCCTGGCCGGGCACGCCGAGCTCCTGTTGCATGCGGGCGGTGTCCACCACGTCGGCGGAGCGGTCGGTCTCGAAGTTGCTGGCGTAGCTGTAGCCCGCGTCCCAGTCCCACTCGTTGCCGAAGAGGTGGAAATAGCCGTTGAAGCCGCCGCTGAACTGGTAGCTGTCCACCGTCTGGTCGGCCACCCGGTTGCCGGCCTCCGAGAGCCGCCGGCCCAGGAACTGCAGCTGGTCGCAGGTGCCGGCGGTGATGCAGGGGTCGTTGGGGTCGGATACCAGGTCCCGGTGGAAGGGGTTGAAGGGGTTCTGGCCGGAGATGGCCAGCGGCTGGCCGTTGGCGAAGTCCTGGCCGAACTCGCCGAAGTCGATGGTGTTGGGGGCGAGCTCTTGCGAGGACTCGCGCCGGCTGTAGAGGAACTTGCCCGCGAAGCTCAGGTTATCGGCGAGGTCGTAGTGCCCCTGTACGTATAGACCGGTGCGTTCGCTCGGGGTGATGAGGTAGTTCGCCGGGGCGTAGTTGTAGGCGTCCGCACCGGTGGCGTCCCGGAAGTTGCCCAGGCTGGGGTGGTCCGTGGGGGCGTTGACGAGGGTCATGAAGCAACTGCCCTGGACGAAGGTGGCGGTGCCGGGGCAGACGCCGCTGGCCGGTACGGTCTCGAAGGTGCCGTTGGGGGTCAGGAAGCTGCCGGCATCGAGGCCGGCGCCGATCACCGGTTCCTTGGAGA
>DASYZF010000360.1:0-5926 GCA_035946515.1 Gammaproteobacteria bacterium
CTTCAACGCCTCGTTCGAGGACGTGGACTTCCTCGGCACCGGCAAGACCCTCGCGGTGGGCCACGATACCGATACCCAGCGCACCAGCAACCATCTCACCTACGTGGACCCGGCGCTGTTCGGGAGCCGCTGGCAGCTCGGTGCCACTTACGCGCATCTCTCGGATGGTTCGCAGCGTTCCTTGAACCTGGGCCAGCCTTTCTACGAGGATGAGACGCCCTGGTCCCTCAACCTGCAATACCTCGACCAGGAGCAGGATCTCAACTTCTACGACCACGCCAACCTCGCCTGGCGCGCCGAGGATACCCAGCACTTCGACGAGCTGGACTGGATGCAGCTCCTGCACTGGGGCGACGGCGCCGGCACCCGGGCGGGCGTGAGCTACCTGTACGAGGATTTCAGCTATGGGCCGCTGCAGACCTTCCCCAACACCTCGCTGCCCGAGCCTGCGCTCGTGGCGCGGCGCTTCGCCGGGCCGGCGCTCACCTGGGAGTATTTCCAGGATCGTTACGCCAGCTTCACCGACCTCGCGCTCATCGGCCGCGCCGAGGACTACGACCTCGGCTGGGACACCCACGCCCAGTTGGGCTACTTCGGCAAGGATTTCGGCAGCCTCACCTCCGCCTGGTCCTATTCGCTGAGCAGCAGCTACGGGCTCGACGTGCACGGCGATACCTTGATACTTGCCAACGGGAGCCTCTCCGGGCGGCGCCAGGGTGGATTGGACCGCGACGTGCTGGGCAACCTCACCTTCACCCTCTACAACCAGTCTTTCGGAGACCAGACACTGGTGCTTCACGGCGCCGCGGATTTCAGCATCCGACCCGACTCCGAGTACGCGGTCTATCTCGGCGGCCTGCAGGGCATGCCCGGCTATCCCAACTATTACCTGATCGGCGACCGGCGCTGGCAGCTGAGCGCAGCGGACCGGGTGCTCACCCAGACGCGGCTCCTCAACACCTTCCAGGTGGGCTTCTCGGTATACGCGGACGCGGGGCAGGTGCGGCAGTTCGAGACCAACGACTGGAGCCGCACCCTGGCGGATGCGGGCATCGCGCTGCGTCTCGGCGACATCCGCAGCGCCTACGGTGGCGTGATCTACGTGACCTTCGCCTGGCCGCTGGTGAAACTGCCCGGGGCCGACCAGCGCCAGTTCGTCATCGGCAACATCATCACGTTCTGAAGCACTGCAAGAATCAGGAGTGAGGCTCGTCCCCGAGCACCACGTGGGCGAGCGCATCCATGTCCTCGGCCCGGCCGATCCAGGACGCGGGCAGCGCCGGGAAGGCGCTCACCAGGGAGACCAGCAGCGCGGCGAAGTAGGGCACGGACTGGATCAGCAGCACCACCGCCCACACCCCCTGGTCCCGCATCCCCGCCCACACGCCCTGGTCCCGCATCACCTGCGCCGCGGCGTAGTAGGAGCCGAACGCCGCCAGCCACAGGCCCAGCATCATCAGCGTCTCCTCCCGGCAGTCCGCCAGGGCCTGGAACAAGGCATGGGCGTGCACCCGCTTGGGTGTGCGGAAGAAGGGCTGGTCGCGGGTGAAGAGGCCCGCGAGCACCGCACGGCCGATGGTGTGGCTCAAGGCGAGACCGGCGAAGGCCGCGGCCAGGGTCTGGCGCGGCGTGGCACCCACCCGGGTGCTGTAGAGGTGCAGGAGCTTGGCGATCTTGAAGGCGAAGAGCGCCAGCGGCAGCGCCGAGAAGATCATCAGCGGCGGATCGATGCTGTGGGGGAAGAGCACCATCCCCAAGGACCAGAATATGGCGGCGGCGTTGAACACCAGGTTGAAGCCGTCCGACAGCCAGGGCAGCCAGCCGGCCAGGAAGTGGTAGCGCTGGCCGAGGCTCAGCCGGCCACGCCCGCCGAAGAGGGTGCCGGCGTGGCGCTTGAGGATCTGCACGGCGCCATAGGCCCAGCGATAGCGCTGCTTCTTGTAGTCCAGCAGGGTATCGGGCATGAGCCCGGCACCATAGCTGCGCGGGATGTAGGCGGCGTCCATCCCCGCCTCGAACACCCTTAGACCCAGTTCCGCATCCTCGGTGATGCACCACTCTGCCCAACCCCCCACCTCCTGCAACCCGGAGCGGCGGATGAGCGTCATGGTGCCGTGCTGGATGATGGCATTGCGCTCGTTGCGGGTGATCATGCCGATGTAGAAGAAGCCGCGATATTCCGCGTGGCACATGGCCTTGAAGGCGTTCTCGTCGGCATCGCGATAGTCCTGGGGAGCCTGCACCACGCCCATGCGTGGCTCCGCGAACAGCGGCACCAGGTCCTTGAGCCAGCAGCGCTCCACCACGTAATCGCTGTCGATCACCGCGATTATCCTGGCCTGGGGTGCGGTCTCTTTGAGGGCGAAGTTGAGCGCGCCGGCCTTGAAGCCCGCGAGCGGCGCCACGTGGAAGAAGCGGAAGCGGGGGCCGAGCTTCCTGCAGTGGGCTGCCACCGGCTGCCACACCGCTTGGTCCTGGGTGTTGTTGTCTATCACCAGCACCTCGAAGCGCGGGTAATCGAGCCGCGCCAGGGCGTCCAGCGTCTCGATCACCATGGCCGGCGGCTCTTCGTAGGCCGGCACGTGCACCGAGACCATGGGCAGGTCCTGGTCGGCGATCTGCACGGGATCGAAGGCGCGCCGCCGCATGGTGACCCAGTGGGCCTCGGCCCATTCGTGGGCTTCCGCCATCAGCACCAGGATGACGCCCACCATGCCGGTGAACAGGAACAGGCCCACCGTCACGTTGGTGACCGAGAGGTACTGCTGGCTGTAGTCATAGACCACCCACACCATGGTGGTGGAGGCGGCATAGGCGATCACCGCGAGGAAGCTGCGGCCGCGCTTCTTGAGGGTGTGGCTGCGGCCATAGATGAGGATCAGTATCAGGGCCGCGAGTAGCACCGAAGCGGCCGCGAGCAGCGGCCACATGGGGATGCGCACGATGGGGCTGCGCAACGGGAACTTCTGGTTGCGCTCCACGTCCCATACGCCCCAGTAGGCGCCCACCGCGCCTTCCGTCTGCTCCTTCCAAGGCTGGTCGAAGGCCTCCATCACGCGCGAGGTCCACTGCCGCTCCTCGGCACGGGCCAGGAAGCGGCGCAGGAACATGGCCTCGTTGGCCGGGGAGGCGACGGCGGAGCCGCGGGTGCGGCCGTAGCTCGGCCAGCCCACCTCGTCAATGATGATGGGTTTGTCGGGATAGGCGCGCTCCAGGTCGTGCATGCGTTCGTCGATGTAGTCCACCGCCTGGTCCACGTCCACGCCTTCCCAGTAAGGCAGCATGTGCACACCCATGAAGTCCACGTGCTTCACGAGCTCGGGGTGCAGCATCCAGGTGTTCCAGGTCTCGGCGGTGCCGACCCACTGGCGCACCGAGCCGCGCACGTGGTCGAGGTAGGCGATGAGCCGGTCCTCGGGCAGGATGCCGGTGAGCAGCACTTCGTTGCCCACCATCACCTGCTTCACGTCCGGGTTGCTGCGGGCGATCTCTATGAGCCGCTCGACTTCCGCGTCGCTCTTGGGCTTGTCGCTGTCCACCCAGGCGCCGAGCATCACCTCGAGGTCGTAGGGTGCCGCCAGGCGCGGGATGTCGCCGAGGGTGCCTTCCACGGTGTAGGTGCGAATGGAGTCGGTCTTGCCGGAGAGCAGCTTGAGGTCGGACTCGATCTCCGCGTCCGTGGGCAGCCGGTGCGCGACAGCGTCCTCGCCCAGGCGGAAGGGGGAGAAGGCGAAACCCTGGATGCGGGCCGGCCAGGGCGGCTCATGGTCGGGCCGGTTGAAGTAGGCCCAGGCCCCCACCGTGAGCGCGGCGATGGCCCCGACGATGACGATGCTCGAGGTGCGTGAGGTCACGGCCGGCCCTCAGGCCCGGTGGGCGGCGATGAGGGCGGCCGTATCGGGGCGCACACCGCGCCAGAGATGGAAGGCTTCCGCCGCCTGCTCCACCAGCATGCCCCAGCCGTCGAACACCTGGGCGGCGCCCGCCTGCTCGGCCCAGAGCATGAACACCGTGGGCCGGTCGCTGTAGAAGAGGTCGTAACACACGGCGTGGGGCTCGAGGCAATCCCGCGGCAACGGCGGCAGGGCGCCCGTGAGGCTCGCGGAGGTGGCGTTGATCACGAGGTCGAAGCCGTTGCCGGCGATGTGGTCGTAACCGCCGCATTGCACGTTCCCGTCGAGGCGTTCGGTGAGCTTGCGGGCGCGCTCCGGGGTGCGGTTGGCGATCTGCAGCCGGGCCGGCTTCTCGTCGAGCAGCGCCGGCAGCACCCCGCGGGCGGCGCCGCCGGCACCGAGCAGCAGGATGCGCTTGTTCTTCAGGTGCACACGGCGGTTCTGCTTCAGGTCCCGCACCAGCCCGATGCCATCGGTGTTCTCGCCGGCGAGCGTGCCGTCCTCGTGCACGAACAGGGTGTTCACGGCGCGCGCCAGCTTGGCGCGGCCGGCGAGCACGTGGCACAGGCCCGCGGCCTCCTCCTTGAAGGGCAGGGTCACGTTGAGGCCCTTGCCGCCGGAGGCGAGGAACTCGCGCAGCGCGGCCGCGAACCCGCCGGGCGCCGCGTCGATGCGGGTGTAGTGGATGGGTTCGCCGGTCTGGCGCGCGAAGGCGGTGTGGATCGCCGGGGACAGGCTGTGGTCAACCGGGTGGCCGATGACCGCATAGAGGTCCGGGGACCGTTTCAAGCGCCTTCCTTGATCCAGACGGCGGCGCGCTTGGCGAAGTAGGTGAGGATGGCGTCGGCGCCGGCGCGCTTGATGGACAGCAGCGACTCCATGGCGCAGGCACGCTCGTCGAGCCAGCCGTTCTTCGCTGCCGCCATGAGCATGGCGTATTCGCCGCTCACCTGGTAGGCGGCGGTGGGGGCGCCGAACGTGTCCTTCACGCGGCGGATGATGTCGAGGTTGGTCATGGCGGGCTTCACCATCACCATGTCGGCGCCTTCCTCGAGGTCCAGCGCCACCTCGCGCAGGGCCTCGTCGCTGTTGCCCACGTCCATCTGGTAGGTGTGCTTGTCGGCCTTGCCGAGGCTCTTGGCCGAGCCCACCGCGTCGCGGAACGGGCTGTAGAAGCTGGAGGCGTACTTGGCGGAGTAGGCGAGGATGCGGGTGTGGATGTAGCCGTGCTCCTCGAGCGTGGCGCGGATCGCGCCCACGCGCCCATCCATCATGTCGGAGGGCGCCACCATGTCGGCGCCGGCCTCGGCGTGGGAGAGGGCCTGGCGCACCAGCGCCGCCACGCTCTCGTCGTTCAGCACGTAGCCCTTGGCATCGACGATGCCGTCCTGGCCGTGGGTGGTGTAGGGGTCGAGCGCCACGTCGGTGATCACACCTAAGGAGGGAAACTCCTGCTTCAGGGCGCGCACCGCCTGCTGCACCAGGCCCTTGGGGTTATGGGCTTCGGCCGCGTCCAGGGATTTGCGCCCGTCGGGAAGGTTGGGGAAGAGGGCGAGGGCGGGGATGCCGAGCTTCGCCAGGCCTTCTGCTTCCTTGAGCAGCCCGTCCACGGAATGGCGCTCGATGCCCGGCATGGAGTCCACCGGCTCGCGCCTGCCCTTGCCCTCCACTACGAACACGGGATAGATGAGGTCGTCGGTGGAGAGCCGTGTCTCGCGCATGAGGCGCCGCGAGAAGGCGTCGTGGCGCATGCGGCGCGGACGGATGGCGGGGTAGCCGCCCTTGGGGCTCGTGGCGCGGGTCACAGGAAGCTCCTGGGGGTCATGGGAGGCTACAAAATGAGGCTGAATAGGGTAAAACAAAGCGCCCGGATGAGCCAGTAATACACTGAAAATAAAAGAGAACCGCCTATGTCCGCCACCCTGGAGCAGCTCGAATCCCGCAATCGGCGGCTCGCCGACCTGCTCCACGCCTGCGCCCAGGGGCGGCAGGCGGCCTTCCAGGAGCTCTACGCGCAGGTCTCGCCGCAACTG
>DASYZF010000361.1:0-5854 GCA_035946515.1 Gammaproteobacteria bacterium
GCCACGCTCTGCCGGGACTGCAGCTCGTAGAGCTCCTGGGTCTGGGGCGCCCGGGCGCCGCGGCCGATGTTGGCGTAGAAAGTCTCGCCCGGGGCGGCGAGCCAGCTCACGCCGAACTTCGGCAGCAGGTTCACGAACTCATCGCGCCGATCCGCCGGCCGGTTGAACAGACAGCCACCGAAGCCGCAGGGTGTGCCGTCGGCGCGGGTGTCACCCGCGAGCATCAGGTTCACGTAGCTGTATTGCACCCGCTCGAGGCGCAGCCCGCCGTTGAAGAGCCAGCTGGGCGACCACTGCTGCATCAGGTTCACGTAACCCGCGAGGGTGCGGCTGTCGGCGGTGTAGTCGTAGTGGAGCCCTTGGGGACGGATGGCGTCCTGCATGGGCGTGCTGGTGGTCAGGGGGGAGGGTTGAAACTCCGTGAGCCAGCCGTGAGTGTATTCGGTGTCGAGCCCGTAGATGGCGCCGGTGTCCTGCGAGAGACGCGAACGCAACGCCAGCTCCGCGCCGACGCTGTTCTGGGCGTCGCGCTGGATGGGTTCCGCCGGGATGTAATGCTCCGTGAAACCCATGCTGTTGCGGCGCACATAGGGGTTGAGGTCCAGCTCGTCGCCGCCCGCGAGAACGATCTGCCAGCGCTGGGCCAGGAGCCAGCTCTGGGAATCCCGGAACGCACCCGGCGTGGGGTTCGAGTCGCGCAAGGACTCATCCTGATAAGCGTCCTGGCCGTAGATATAGCCGGCCGTCTTCTGGTTCAGGTTGGTGGCGGCGAGCAGGGTCTCCTGGCTCACGGCATCCGCCGCGCTGTCGTAACGCAGCGTGAGCTTCTGCTGGTCGTAACCGGAGTCCATCCGGAAGCCCCCGTCGTGGGCGGCGTTGGCGCTGGCCCGGAAACCGCGCGTGCCGTCCCAATACCCGAGACTCTCCTGCAGCCGGCTGTAGTCGTGGCTGCCGTGCTCCAGGCTCACGCGCTCGGGCGGCTCCAGGTCCGCCGGCAGGGTGAACACGTTGACGATGCCATGCAGGGCGTTGCCGCCGTAGAGCACCGACCCCGGCCCGCGGATCACCTCCACCGCGTTCGCCTGCTCGGTGTCCAGCCAGAAGAGCGCGTTGTCGTCGCAGAAACCCGCGGGCTGGATGGGCAGGCCGTCCTCCAGGAACAGGAAGGCGCCGCAGGCGCCCACGCCCGTGAGCAGGGGCGAGCGCAGGGAGACGAGGCTCTCCTGGCCGCCGTTGATGCTCACGTAGGCGCCGGGTACCGAGGCAAAGATCTGGGCCGGGTGGGTGGCGTCAATGAGGGAGAGGGGTAAAGCGTCGAGGCGCACCGTGTTGTCCGGAGTGCGCAGCCGCGCGACCGGCGAGCCCGTATCGGTCACCACCACTTGGCCCAGGTCCACGCCGCCGTCGGCCCGGGCCGCGCCGGCGGCCAGGAGCCCGGCCAGAGCGAACGCGGCGTGGAGCTTACTGGTCTTTGTCATAGGTGGTGAGTTCCGCGCCGCCGTCCGCCACGAACACCGCCAGCAGCTTGGCGGGCCCGGTGCCGCTCAGGTTCTCGGTGGAGAGGTGCTCGGTGCCGGGCGTCTCCACGAAGCACTGGCCGGCGTGGAACACCCGCGGCTCCTGCCCCGCGAACCGCACCCGCACCGCGCCCGACACCACGTATACCAGCACCGTGCCGGCGTGATGGTGCTTCGCCGCGGACTTGGCGCCCGGGGCTGCTTCCAGCACCACGGCGGTGAGCGTCTTGCCGGGCACGTTGGCCAAGGGCGCGGCATAGATCACCTGGCGCTGCACGGAAGGCTTGGGGGCGTCCGCCGCCCGGACCGGGCCGCCGAGCAGCATGAACCCCACGGACATCATCCCCAGCAGCTGTTTCATGACGCGCTCCTCATTGCGGCAAGGCGTAGGCGACCACGTAGTCTCCGCGGGTGCTGGCGTCCTTGTAGCCGCCGGCAGCGATCACGAGGTACTGGCGCCCGCCGATGGAGTAGGTCATGGGCGTGGCCTGGCCGCCGGCCGGGAGCTTCGTCTCCCAGAGCATCTTGCCGGTGTCGGTGTCGAAGGCGCGCAGCCGGTCGTCCAGGCTCGCGGCGATGAACACGAGGCCTCCGGCGGTGACCACAGGTCCGCCCAGGTTCGGCATCCCCAGGTTCATGTGGATGAAGGGCGTGTCGCCGAGCGGTATCTGCCACTTGATGGTGCCGTGCACCATGTCCACCGCCGTGAGCTTGCCCCAGGGCGGCTTCACGCAGGGTATCCCCAAGGACGACATGAAGGTGCGGCGGCGCATGGCGTAGGGCGTGCCGCGCATGCGGCCGAACTCATAAGGGTCGTACTGCGGGTCCTTGAGCTCCGCCTCGAGCTGATCCCTCGGCACCAGCGCCACCAGGAAGGGCAGGTCCATGGTGTTGGCGATGGCGAGCTGGCGCTCGGGGTCGAAGGCGATACCGCCCCAGTTGGAGCCGCCGGCGTTGCCCGGCAGCATGATGGACTCCTTGGTGCTGGGCGGCTGGAAGATGCCTTCCGAGCGGTCCGCTTCGATGCGCTTGCGGCAGGCGCGGGTGTCGAACCAGGCCACGCCCCAGGCGTCATCCGGCGTCACCGGCGCCTGGCGTACCAAGGCCGGCGGTGCAGACGGGATGGGCTGGGTGGGCGAAGGGGTCTCGCCGGGCACCGCATCCTGGGGCACCGGCTTCTCCAGGATGGGGAAGAGGGGCGCGCCGGTCTCCCGGTCGAGGGTGTAGAGGAAACCCGACTTGGTGGCCTGGATCACCGCCGGCACCTCTCTGCCGTCGTGCATCAGGTCCACGAGCGTCGGCTGGGAAGCCAGGTCGTAGTCCCAGAGGTCGTGGTGCACCAGCTGCCGGCCCCACTTGAGCTTGCCGGTATCCCCGTCCAGGGCCACCACCGAGTCGGCCCAGCGGTCGTCGCCGGGACGCTCGCCGCCGAAGAAATCCGGGCTCGCGGAACCGGTCGGCACGAACACCAGATGCCGGGCCGTATCCACCGACAGCGGCGCCCAGGCGTTGGCGGCGCCGGTGATCTTCGCGCCCTCGGGGCTCCACTCCTTGTACACCGGGTTGGACGGGTCGCGGGGGATCGGGTCCCAGCTCCATAGCAGCTTGCCGCTCCTGGCATCGAAGGCGCGCACGGTGCCGAGCTCCAGCTCCGCGGCGCGGTTGTCACCGATGGAGGAGCCGATGATCACCTTGTCGCCGAGGATGGCGGCCGGCGAGGTCACGAGATAGTCGCGCCATTCGCTGTCCGGCGTGTCCTTGGAATGGATGCCTTGGAGCAGGTCGATGGCGCCGGCGTCGCCGAAGTCAGCGCAGAGCTTGCCCGTGGCCGCGTCCAGAGCGACCAGGCGGCTGTCCAGGGTGGCGGCGTAGATGCGCGCGTGGCAGACGGCGTCCGCGGGGGTGGCCGCATCCACCCACAGGGACACGCCCCGGGAGACGCCGTCGGAATAATGCAGGTCGTCGCGGGTATGGCTGTCGAAGCGCCAGCGGAGCCTACCGGTGGCCGCATCCACCGCCACCACGTTGGTGCCGGGGGTGGTGAAGTAGAGGCTGCCCTGGTAGAGGATGGGCGTGGCCTCGAAGGCCGAGCGGGTCCAGTCCTTCACCCCCTGGCCGAGTTCGCCGGTGCGGTAGATCCACGCGACCCTGAGGCCCTCCACGTTGGCGGCGTTGATCTGTTTCAGGGGGGAATAGCGCGTGCCGCCCGCATCGCCGCCGTAGGCGGACCAGCCGGCGTCTTCGGGGGCGGCGGCGGCCGGGACCAGCATGAGGGCCGCAAGGCAAAAGAGCAGGATCCTGTTCATGGGGCACTCCTCGATAGGACGGCCCAGACTCTAGGCCCCGCCCTTGAGGCCCGCCACGGCGAAAGTGACGAGCGGCGCGCTCCTGGGACGAGCGGCGGGGCGGCGGGGACCAAGCTTGAGGGAATCTATGCTCGGCGGCAGGAGCTACCGGAAATCGTTCCACCCGAGGAGCTCAATACGCCGCCGCTAACCGCGGCTTGATCGCTACTCAGGAATCCGGAGTGTCGGGGAAATACCGGACTTGTACACGCGGCATGCGCCGATTCCCCATATTGAACAACCGGTCTGTATCAGTTTTAGGGCCTCGATTACATCGTCCATGCAAGGGCCTGTCTCGCTGCCGTGATCAGCGAATCCATCCGAATCCCGCCAAATTTGTTACTCCCGCCTTTTCGCGGCGCTACGTATTCTAGACGACGCGGACCGATCCACGCGCCGAAGCGAATGGGAGCAATGTCATGAACAGGGCCACGGCAGAGACTGACAGACTGGATAAGGCGTTTTTCAGTAACCATTCGGCTGTCCGGGTACGGCGGGCTGAACGTGCAAGAATCCAGGCATTTTACCGCGATATTCTCGGCGGCAGACACATGCGGGAGTTCGACGACAAAGACGATTTCCGAATTGGTGACGACTTCTTCATCGCATTCATCTACGCAAGGGGTGACGGGCGGGGCGCCGACAGGGGACCGACCTACGGCGCGGAGGATGCCCTGAGTGACGCTGACTTCTTGAAGGCGATATTTCTGGAGCTGAAGGCCGACAACGTCGAAGAGATGAGGCAGAAGATCGTCGCGTTCGGCGTCAGGGTCCTCGATGTACCAGACCCCCACCTTTACTTCCAGGCTCCAGGGGGTCAGGTGTTCCGGCTGGTTGGAACCAACGAGAATCTCTCCAAATACGAGGGGAGCGATTGACCGACGAGGAGTCGCGGTGACCGTCACATTTAAGAATAAAGAACTGAAATCCGAAAGATTCGTTGTGCGCTCTTGAGTCTCCGCAAGCATGAGGGAAGAGAGCGACACGAAAGGGCTCGGAATCAAGGTTTAAGCAACCCTATGGAGCACTTTGGAAGTTGAATGCGTCAAAACCAACCTTAGTTAACTGACAAGGAGAATACTATGAAATTCATTTTGATATCACGGCACACGGGCGGACGAGAAGTTCCTGAAAATGAAGGCGGACAACTGCTTGAGGATTTGGGTAGCTGGCTCTCATTGATGAAGAACCCCACCGCGCTTCCAATTAGAGGCGGGAAAAGCGTTACTTCTCGGAAGATCGAAGAATATGTTGGGGACGTTGGTGGAGTCATCATTTTTGAGGCAGACAATATCGATCAAGCAGTACACTTGGCACAAAAATCGCCTGGTTTGAAATACGGCTGGACGCATGACGTCTTCCCGGAAATTTCCGTGGAATCCGCGAGCAAAGCAAGCAAATAAAACGTCAAAACGCTGAAACTTTGTAGAAAGGAAGCTCGGCACCTTCATTCAATGCTCAGCAGGGCAATGCATGCGGCTGGTCAGGATTGACGAGGATCTTCCTTTTAGCAGCCTAAAGCCTAAGGGGTCAGATTGAGCTGCCCCCTATTTTCTATTCGGCCAAGCTGTTGCGGGGATGTCAAAGAACCATGGCGGGGCGGCTCGCGGTGCTGGAGCCGGTGAGGGGTTGAAAACCCATTATTGGAACAGGTGATTCAGCCGGCTGCGGTACCTGCGGCTGAAGTTCACGAAGCTGCCGTCCTTGAGCACGATGCGGTAGTCGCCGTTATCCCAGGGCTGGATCTCCCGGATGCGGTCGATGTTCACCACGTGAGCGCGGTGCACCCGCGCGAAGCGCTGCTCGTCGAGGCGCCGCGCCAGACCTTCCAGGGATTCCCGCAAGCGGTAGCTCTGCCCGCCGGCGTGGATCACCACGTAGTTGCCGTCCGCCTCGATCTGGTCCACCTCGCCCAAGTCCAGGATGAACTCCCGGTTGAGCTTGCGCACCACGAGTCTTTCCAGCGGTGAATCCCGGGAGGCGGCATCCGCG
>DASYZF010000362.1:0-1531 GCA_035946515.1 Gammaproteobacteria bacterium
CTGCTCTACGGCAACCGCACCGACAAGAGCGTGAAGCCGCCGGTGGGGACCCTGGAGCCGGGCAAGTTCGCCGACATCGTGGCCCTGCCCGGCAACCCGCTCAAGGACATCCACGCGACGGAACATCCGGTCTTCGTGATGAAGGGCGGCGTCATCTACGTGGGCGGTAAATGACCGTCCCTGGTGCCGCGACCAGCCCGGCCATCCATGGCCGGGCGTTCGCTGCTGTCGCAGCTCACCCGGTCTTCGTGATGAAGGGCGGTGTCATCTATGTAGGTGGTAAATGACCGTCCCTGGTGCCGCGACCAGCCCGGCTTGCATCGCTACGCATCCTGCTACGCTCGCAGTCCAGGGCGGCATCCTGCCGCCCGCCCATCGCATGCGATGGGCCCTTGGCCGGGCGTTCGCCGCTGTCGCGGCTCGCCCAGTCTTCGTCATGAAAGGCGGCGTCATCTACGTGGGCGGCAAGTAGACCGGTCCGATCCGCGCAACGCAGACTCAAGCGAGCCCCGTAAGGGGCTCGCTTTTTTTACGGGCTGGCGTCGATGCGCGTGGCGATGTGGTCCCGGCCGTCGTAGTGCAGGTCCACGCTGCTGGCGTCGCCGTCTTTCCCGAGGGTGAAGGAGGCACGGCCCGTCGGTGAGCGGGAAGTAGAACACCGAGGGGGAGAGGGGGATGAGATCGCCCTGGTAGCGGTCCGGGAGGGAGGCGCTCAGCAGCCGACCGTCACGGCCCATGGTCAGCACCGCCCCGTCGGCGCTGCGGTACTCACCCACGAGCGACGTGAGCTGGGCTTCGTTCAGGCGCAGGGGTTTGCCCTGCACCGGCATATCGTAGGGTCGTCCGTCCGCGATGGCGAGCAGTGCGGTGCTGATGGAATCCAGGCGCGCCCGGTCCAGGTTGCACAGCACGATGAGCGTGCTGCCGCTGCCGGGCAGCTTGATGAAGCTGGAGACGTATCCCGGCAGGTCGCCGTCATGTTCATAAGTGAGCATGCCGCCCGTGCGGGTGAAGCCGCCCAGCCGGGTGCGTGCCGTGAGATAGGCGTCCATCTCCCGGCTCACGTCGGCGGGAGCCGGTGCGGCGACGCCGGCGACCATCCACAGGACGGCGACGGATGCGCTGAGGCGCAGGGCATGCCGCCCCAAGCGTGCGGCGCGGCCATAGGGGTGCACGGCGCTCCGCAGGCGCCGACCCTCTGCATCCTGTCCGAGACCCCCGCTCACCTCAGAATGGTAGCGCGCGGCGTCCGGGCCGTCTGCCCGGGCGACTTGGAGTGGAGCTCAGTCCCGGTCCTGCTCCCGGCCGAAAGCCGTGTAGTGGGGCGGGCGCGGCACATGCAAGGCGTTCTTGTCGCTGATCTTCACGTCATCGAAGGCCTTGAGCGCCTCAAGCTCTGCGTCCACCTGGGATGCCAGGGAGGCGAACAGCGCTTCCACCGCGGGCGTGGGCCGGTCCCAGTGCCCTTCCGCCGCGAACACCAGGGTCCCGAGCCGGTCCTGGAGCGAGGCGGGATGGGCCAGGGACTCAC
>DASYZF010000363.1:0-3809 GCA_035946515.1 Gammaproteobacteria bacterium
AAAAACTCGTCTTGATCATGCAAAATGCCCGCAACGAACTTGCGGGCATTTTTATGGGGCACATCAAGGGGTTAAGCCGATATCAAACGACGCTGATGCCGGAGTCGCTTGACGAGTTGATTGACGCGAACAACTCGGTACGGGTGCTGAACGCATTCGTGGATACGCTGGACATGAAGGTGTTAGGTTTCGCCAAGGTGGTGCCGGCGAGGACCGGGCGGCCACCTTATGATCCGGCAGATCTGCTCAAGTTATATCTGTATGGGTATCTGCATCAGGTGCGTTCGAGCCGCCGATTGGAGCGGGAATGCGGGTGCAACCTCGAAGTCATGTGGTTAATGAATCGCCTGGTGCCGGATTTCAAGACGATTGCCGACTTTCGCAAAGACCATGGACCCGCCTTGGTGGGGGTGTGCCGGACATTTGTGGGATTTTGCCGGGAGCAGGCCTTGTTTGGGGCAGAGCTCGTGGCGATCGACGGCAGTAAATTTCAGGCTGTGGCAAGCCGTAAGCAGGCCCTGACAGCGCGTCAGCTCGAGGAACACCGCACCCGGCTCGACGAACAGATAGCCCAGTACCTTGGACAGCTGGACACGGCGGACGCCGCTGAACAGACCCGGCCGGCAGGCGAGTCTAGCCGTGCGCTGGCCGCGCTCGAGGCCCGCCGTGCTGAGTTACAGGCGCTCGCCGCAGAGATGGCCGCGCGGGACCGCCGGAGCGTGGTCCGGGGTGAGCCGGACGCTGGTTTGATGCACAGCGGCCACGGCTCCGAACTCGTGGCCGGCTACAACGTGCAGAGTGCGGTGGATGCGAAGCATGGGCTGATCGCCCACCACGAGGTCACTCCTGATGCCAACGATCATCAGCATTTATATCCCATCGCGGTGGCTGCCCAAGCTGCAATCCAGGCGGAACGACTCACCGTAGTAGCGGACAGCGGCTATCACAATGGCGAGCAGGCAGCACAGTGCGAACGCGCGGGCATCACAGCCATCGTCCCCAGCCCCCGCACGGTCAATCCCCACGGGGATTACTTCACCAAGACCGACTTCGTCTATGACGCCGTTACCGATACCTACCGCTGTCCGGCCGGTGCGACGCTCACGTACCGAACCTACCACACCCAGGAACAGGTCCGCCTCTACGCGACCGAAGCATGTGGACCATGCCCGCTGCGGCTCCGCTGCACCAAGGGTAAACGGCGCATGGTCGCTCGTCATTATTTTGCCGACGCCCTGGAGGCCATGGGCAGGCGTGCCCGTGAGAACCCTGGCTGGATGATCCAGCGTCGCAGCCTGGCGGAGCATCCCTTCGGTACCCTCAAACGTTGGCTGACGGGCGGACGCTTCCTGGTGCGCGGTTCGGCCAAGGTTAAAGGTGAGATGGCCTTAGCGGTTACTGCTTACAACCTGCGTCGAACCCTCACCATTCTCGGGGTGCCCGCCCTGCTGCAGCGATTCAACCCCGCTTGACTCCCACTTCCTGACCGCCTAAATACAAACCGCCCTTACGGGCGGTTTGAGTTTTTACACAGCCTGCTCAAGGCGGGCTTTCTTTTTGTGGGGGCTCAGGGGTCCGTAAGCATGCCACGGAGCGAATCGAGATATGCCCGGCCCCGGGCGACTCGTTCCTCCGGGCTCGAGGGCGGGGTGCTGCCCTCGAAGGCGAGTTCATCGGCGGGCAGTTCCTTCAGGAAGCGGCTCGGCTCGCAAGCCTGGTTCTCGCCGTACTTACGGCGCTTCTCGGCATAGCTGAGGGTCAGGCTGCGCCGGGCGCGCGTGATACCCACGTAGCAGAGCCGTCGCTCCTCCTCGAGGTTGCCTCCTTCCAGGCTGTTGCGGTGCGGCAGTATCTCCTCCTCCATGCCCACCAGGAACACATAAGGGAACTCCAGGCCCTTGGCTGCATGCAGCGTCATGAGTTGCACTGCGTTGCCGCTCTTCTCGTCTGCGTTGCGGTCCAGCATGTCCAGCAGCGCGAGTCTGCCTAAGGTATCCACGAGGCTCATCTCTCCGCCGTCGGCCGGTTTCCCCAGCCACTGCAGGAACTCCTGCACGTTTTCCCACTTGCGATCCGCAGTGGCCGGATCCTTGGCGTTGTCGCGGATCCAGTCTTCGTAGCGGATGTCCTCTAGCATCTCCTTCACCGCCTCCACAGCGGGACCGTTCTCGGCATGCTCTGCGGTGCGCGACACCCAGGTGGCGAACTCATGCAGGCGCTCGGCCCCGCGGTCGGGAACATGCTGGCGGAGCCCCGCCTCGAAGCAGGCGGAGAACAGGCTCACGTGACGGCTGCCGGCATAGGCGCCGAGCTTCTCCAGGGTGGCAGCGCCGAGCTCGCGGCGCGGCAGGTTCACGATGCGCAGAAAGGCGCTGTCGTCGTCCGGATTCACCAGGAGACGCAGATAGGCCACGAGGTCGCGCACCTCGGCCCGGTCGAAGAAGGAGGTGCCGCCGGAGAGCTCGTAAGGGATCTTCTGCTCGCGCAGCGCCTTCTCGAAGAGCCTCGACTGGTGGTTGCTGCGGTAGAGTACCGCGAAGTCTCCGTGCCGGCTGCGTTGGATGAGCACGTGGGCGGCGATCTCGGTCGCTACCCGCTCGGCCTCAGCCTGGCCGTCCGCGCAGGGCAGGATGCGCACCGGCTCCCCCTCCGGCAGCTCGCCCCAGAGCTTCTTCTCGATGAGGTGGGGGTTGTGGGTGATGAGGCCGTTGGCGACCCGAAGTATGCGCCGCGCCGAACGATAGTTCTGCTCGAGCTTCACCACCTTCAGAGTGGGGAAGTCTTCCTTCAGCGAGGCCAGGTTCTCGGGCCGGGCACCGCGCCAGGAGTAGATGGACTGATCGTCGTCGCCTACCGCCGTGAGCGCCGCCCGTGGACCGACCAGAAGCTTCAGCAACCGGTACTGGGCGGCGTTGGTGTCCTGGTATTCGTCCACCAGCAGGTGGCGCAGCCGGTTCTGCCACTTCTCTTTGGCCTCCAGGTCCGACTCCAGGAGGTGCACCGGCCGAGCGATGAGGTCGTCGAAATCCATAGCGTTGTAAGCCTTGAGATGGCGTTCGTAGTCGAGATAGAGCCGCGCGTTGCGCCGCTGACACTCGTCCTCCGCCTTCTTGACCGCGGTCTCCGGGCCCACGAGCGCGCTCTTCCAGGCGGAGATCTGCCACTGCGCCCGCTCCAGCACTTCCGCCTTCTCGGCCCGGCCGGTCTTGAGCAGCTCGCGCAGCAGCGTGAGTCCGTCCTCCACGTCGAACAGCGTGAAGCTCTGCTTGTAGCCGATGCGGGCATGCTCCTCTCGCAGGATGCGCATCCCCAAGGTGTGGAAGGTGGAGACCGTGAGCCCTTCGGCGCGTTCGTTGGAGAGCAGCTCCCCTACCCGCGCCTTCATCTCCCGCGCTGCCTTGTTGGTGAAGGTCACCGCGGCGATGTTGCGCGGCGCGACGCCACGCTCGCCCACCATGTAGGCGATCTTCTGGGTGATGACCCGGGTCTTGCCGCTGCCGGCGCCCGCGAGCACCAGCAAGGGCCCGTCGAGATGGGTGACGGCGGCGCGCTGGGTGGGATTGAGGCGGTTCAGGGGGATCGAGGAAGTGCGCGCCATGCCGCCATTGTAGCGGCGGAGCGCGAGAGGGACCTCAAGAATATTTTCGGCGGGCCTTATTGCCCGGATAACGGTTTTCCGTTATCCGGGCGTGCGTACGGCATGCACGGCCTCAGGTGGCGAGTCCGCGACGGCGTGCAGCCAACAGACGGTAGGCGGCGAACGCAGCCAGCACCGCCACCAGCAGCCAGCTATAAGCACCGCTGCCGGA
>DASYZF010000364.1:0-6432 GCA_035946515.1 Gammaproteobacteria bacterium
GCCGCCTGGCCCCGCATCGCGGCCGAACATCCCGATGCCGAGCTCGTGCTCGCCGGCCCCATCGACAAGGCTTTCCCACCGCCCTCAGGTCCACGAGTGCACTATCTCGGCATGCTGCCCCATGCCCGCACCGCCGAGCTCTTCTCGGCCCTGGATGTGGGCGTGATCTATCTCCGGGATACGGCCTTCGGCCGCTACTGCTTCCCGCAGAAGGCTTACGAGATGCTGGCCTGTGAACTGCCCATCGCTGCCGCAGGGGTGGGCGTCATGACCCATCTGCTGGAGAGCGTGCCGGACGCCCTCTACCGGGCCGACGACGCGGCAGACCTGGCGCGGGCCGTGTCGGCGCAGATCGAAAGACCGTTGCGTCCGGCGATACCGATAGACGATTGGGCCACGGTGATCGGCGCCGTGGAGCCCAAGCTGCGCGGCCTGGTGCCCTCTAGGCGCGCCGCTTGATGCCGCAGGCGACGTAGCCGTCGCCAAGGTTCCACCGGTAGAACCAGCGCTGCACGATGCAGAACGGCGTCACCCAGCGTCCACTCACCAGCGAGAGCGCACGGTTGATGGCCTTGGGCTTGGCCTGGGCGCTGCGTATGCTGCGCTGCTCAGGGCTCATGTCGTCGTAGCTGTGGTCGTCTCGGATGATGCGGTTGGAGAGTCGGCGGGTCAGTTCCGTGAGCGGGAAACCGTAGTTGACGATTCGCACGTCCTCCACCCCGGATCGCTCCAGCAGATCACGTAGGGCCGCTTTCTCGTAGCGGCGCACGTGCCCCACGATCTCGTCGGACCGGCCGTACTTGCCCATGTGGGCCGGTACCGAGACCAGCACCCGCCCGCCGGGCCTGAGGTAACGCATCCAGTCGCGGAACACCTCGAGGTCGGCCTCGATATGCTCCAGCACCTCGAAGGCCAGGAGGTAGTCGAAGGAGGCCGGCGGGAGCGCCGCCAGATCCTCCACCACCGCGATGCGTTCCCCCGCATAGGCCAGGTTCTCGCGCATCATCTGCCGGCTGTCCGCCCCCAGGTCATGGCTCGCACCGCTGAAACCCCGGTCCAGGAAGATGCGGGTCATATGTCCGGTGCCAGCGCCCATCTCCACGAACCGGCCCGGCGGCCAATCCCGGCTGAGGTCATGGACGGCGCTCTCGCGCAGCACCAGCTTGGGTTGCTTCTTCACCGGCCGGCCTTCAGTAACGGGGCGCCTGGTGCCAGCGCCAAGCGGTCTCGATGATGGATTCGACCCCCGGATAAGCCGGCTTCCAGCCGAGGTCCCGGCGCACTGCGGCGCTCGAAGCCACCAGGGTGGGCGGATCCCCGGCCCGGCGCGGCCCGATCTTGGTGGCGATGGATTTCCCGGTGATGCGCCGCGCCGCTTCCACCACCTGTTTCACGCTGAAACCGGAGTCGCTGCCCAGGTTGTAGCGGTGGGCGCCCGGGCGCTTGTCCATGTGCTCCAGGGCCAGCATGTGTCCCGCCGCCAGGTCGTTGATATGCACGTAATCCCGCACGCAGGTGCCGTCGGGAGTCGGATAGTCGTCGCCGAAGATATCGACCGTGCCGCCTTCCAGTGCGGCCTTCAGGATGTTGGGGATGAGATGGGTCTCGGGGTGGTGGGACTCACCGATCTCGCCGGAGGGATCGGCACCGGCGGCGTTGAAGTAGCGCAGCGACATGGAACGCAGGCCGTAGGCCGCGGCCGCGTCCATGAGCATGCGCTCCACCATCATCTTGCTCCAACCGTAAGGGTTGATGGGCTGGACCGGCTGCGACTCGTCGATGGGAGACTTCTCCGGCATGCCGTACACCGCCGCCGTGGAGGAGAACACGAGCTTGTCGACACCTGCCTCGCGCATGGCGCCGAGCAGGTTGAGGCTGCCCCCGACGTTGTTGCGGTAATAGGCCTGGGGGTCCTTCACGGAATCGCCCACCAGGGAGAAGGCGCAGAAATGCATCACCGCATCGAAGCGACGGCCCTGGAAAGCGCGGCGCAGGGCATCCGCATCCAGCATGTCGCCTTGGATGAATTCGCCCCAACGCACCGATTCCCGATGGCCGGTCGAGAGGTTGTCAAACACCGTAGGCTTATGGCCCGCCGCCGCCAACCACTTCGCCATGTGAGCGCCGATGTAGCCGGCACCGCCGCAAACCAATATGTTCTTCATGGACCCGATCCCCTGCTGGTCACCCTATGCAATCCCTGAGCAGACGGCTGTAACCCGAAGCCACCGCCGACCAATCCACTTTCTCCAGCGCGGCGCGCCGCGCCTCGAGCGCCTGGGTCGCCGCTTCCGCCGGCGCCTCCAGGGACTTCAGTATGGCAGCCGCGAGAACCGCGCTGTCCTTGGGGTCCACGCAAATCTGGTCCGCCGCATCGCCCAGGAGATCACGCAGGCCGTCCACCTCGCCTGCGACCACCGGGCAGCCGCAGCCCACCGCTTCCATGAGAGCCACCGGCAAGCCTTCCTGGTCACCAGAGGCTTCCTTCACGAACGGCGCCACGAAGAGGCTCGCAGTGCGATAGAGCTCCGGCAACTCGCCCTGGGTCTTGGCTCCCAGGAATTCCACCTGGGTTGTCAGGCCCAGGCGCTTGACCTGTGCCTTGAGCGCCACCTCCTCCGGACCGAAACCCACGATGGCGAGCCTCACACCCGGGCGCCGTGCCAGGACAGCCGGCATGGCATCCAGGAGGTAGGGGAGGCCTTTCTTGGGCACGAGGCGCCCCACGAACAGGAGCCGGTCCGCCTGGCGCCTGATGGCGGTATCCGGCACGAAGCGGCCGTGGAGGTCCACGCCCATGGACAGGACCTCGAGCTTAGGCGGCCTGAGACCGAGACGTGCGGCTTCTTCCACCATGGCCCCGCTCACCACGCTCATGGCGGCGCTCTTGGCTGCCACGCGCCGCTTCAGGGCGCGAGACAGCGTGCCCCGCAGTGAATAGAGGTCAGCGCCGTGGGAAGTGACGAGATACGGAGTGCGGCAACCGAGCAGACGCAACAGCAAGGCCGCGAGCCCCTGGGGGATGAGCCAGTGCACGTGCAGCACGTCCACGGAGCGCCGGCGCACGATGCGCCGTGCCGCCCAGGCCTGCCCCAGCAGGAAGCCGGGCACCAGCAGCCACTTGAGCGGGTTGCGCTTGAGGTTCGCCACCATGCCGCCGCCGTGCACCAGGGTCTCCCACGCGGCGGGTGCATAGCGGTAACGCTCCACGGATACGCCGTCCAGTTCCTCTTCTACCTTGGCGCCGGGTGCGTGAGGGCAGAGCACTATCACCTCGAAATCCGCGGCGAGGCGCCGCGAGAGTTCGTGCACGAAGCCGGGTTCCGGATCGTCGCGCCAGCGGGGATAGGTGGAGGTGAGCACCAACAGGCGCGGTTTGGTGGCAGGCATTGTTTCGTCCGGTGCTCGAGACGGCCGCCGGGGCGTCGAAGTTATTTTATGACCTTGAGCGTCGGTTTCTTGCCGCCGCCCTCTCCCCCGGGCTTGGGGGCGTCTCCGGGCAGGGTGTTCTCCGCCCCGTCCTCGGCGTCGAACAGCATACCCTGGCCGGTCTCATGGGCGTAGATGGCGAGCACCGCCGCCAAGGGCACGCGCACGTGGCGCGAGACGCCGCCAAAGCGGGCGTTGAACTCGACGTGTTCGCGGCCGATGTCGAGGCTGTCGGTGGCAGCGTAGCTCACGTTCAGCACCAGCTTGCCGTCCTGGGCGTAACCCGGGGGGATGTCGACTCCTTCCATGTTCACGTCCACCACGAGATAGGGCGTGGCATCGCTGTCCACGATCCACTGGTGCATGGCTCTGAGGAAATAGGGCTTTCTAGGCAGCATGGTCGGCGGCGCCGCGGGAGGGGATCAGGCCGCGTCGCGCATCTCTCGTTCGGCTTCCGTCAAGCTCAGCTTGAACGCCGGGCGGTTGAACAAGCGCTCGGAATACTTGTGCAGGGCCTTGGCCTGGGCCGGCAGGTCGATCTCGTAGCGCGGCAGGCGCCACAGGATCGGAGCGATGCTGCAGTCCACCAGCGAGAACTCGTCGCTCAGGAAGTAAGGCTTGACCGCGAAGGCGTCGGACGCCGCCAACAGGCTCTCGCGCAGCATCTTCTTGGCGCGGGCATGGGGTTTGCTCGGGGATTGCTCGATCTCATCGACGAGCGTGTACCAGTCGCGCTCCACCCGGTAGAGGGCGAGGCGGAAACGGGCCCGGGTCACCGGGTCCACCGGCATCAGCGGCGGGTGGGGGAAGCGCTCCTCCAGGTACTCCATGATGATGCGCGGGTCGTAGAGCACGAGCTCGCGGTCGACGAGCGTCGGGACGCTGTTGTAAGGGTTGAGGTCCAGGAGGTCCTCGGGGAGCCTGTTGCCCTCGACGTTGATCACGTCCATGGCGATGCCCTTCTCCGCGAGCACGAGGCGCACGCGGTGGGAATGGGGGCAGGCCGGTCTGGAATACAGTGTCATGAGGATGCCTTGGGTTGGACCCGGCTCACGTGACGGGAGGCATGCCTCCGGTCACGCAGCGTTCAATGTACCTTCTTCCAGATCTCGCGCTTCAGCATGAAGGCGAACAGGAAGAACACGATCAGGAAACCGATGACCTTGATGCCGAGGTCGCGGCGCTCGAGCTGCACCGGCTCGGCGATGTAGCTCAGGAAGTTCGTCAGGTCCATGGCCACCTGGTCGTATTGCTCGGGCGAGAGCTTGCCCTGGGTGACCTGCTCGAAATGGTCCACCACCTGATAGCTGGCGCCGCCCGCGTCGCTCACGGTCTTGTAGACCGGTTTCTGCAGGCCCTGCAGCTCCCACAGCACGTTGGGCATCGCCGCGTTCGGCAGCACCGTGTTGTTGGCGCCGGTGGCCGAGTTCGAGTCGATGTAGAACGACTTCAGGTAGCTGTAGATCCAGTCGGCGCCCCGGCTACGGGCCTCGAGCGAGAGGTCCGGCGGCGTACGGCCGAACCACTTCTCGGACTCGGCGGCCGGCATGGCGCTGTCCATCGTGTCGGAGGTCTTGGCGCCCGCCGGCATCAGGTAGCTCTCGAGCTGCGTGTCGTTCAGGCCCAGGTCTTCACCGAGGCGGTTGTAACGCACGTAGTGGGCCGAGTGACAGCCCATGCAGTAGTTCACGAAGTACTTGGCGCCGCGCTGCAGCGAGGCGGTGTCGTTGATGTTGACGTCCGCCTTGAGCAGACCATCCTCCGCCTGGGCGAAGACAGGCAGGAGCGCGAGGACGGCGATAAGCAGCAGCTTCTTCATTAGTGGGTCACCCTTTCCGGCACCGCTTCCGACTGTATGAGCTTGCCGGAGAAGGCCGGCAGCAACAGGAAGATCGCGCAGTAGATACCCGGGATCAGCCAGGTCCGCAGCTTGAACGAAGCCTCGGCGGGATCCCAGCCGATCCAGTCGAAGATCGAGATGAGCGCCATGATCACCACGAACGCGCCCACCAGGAACTGCATGCTGCGCTGCCTGGAGTAGATCCACGACACGATGAAGAACAGGAAGTACAGCTCCGCGCAGCGCTGGCCGAGCTCGGCCCAGGTGGGTGCCGCCGCCTGCATGCCGATGAAGCCCAGCACCGCGAAGGTGAGGCCGAACACGATCACCAGGTAGCGGTACAGCACGCCGCGATAACGCAAGGACTTCACGGGATGCTTGTCGATCCAGGGCAGCAGGAACAGCATCAGGATGGCGCCACCCATGGTGATCACGCCCGTGAGCTTGTCCGGGATCGAGCGCAGGATGGCGTAGAACGGCCCGAAGTACCACAGCGGATGGATGTCATCCGGGGTCTTGAGCGCGTTCGCCGGCTCGAAGTTGGCCGGCTCCAGGAACATGCCGTGCAGGCCCGGGGCGAAGAACACGATGCCCGCGAACACGGCGGCGAACACGGTTACGCCGACGATGTCCTTGATGGTGTAGTAAGGATGGAACGGGATGCCGTCGAGCGGGATGCCGTTCTTGTCCTTGTTCTTCTTGATCTCCACGCCGTCCGGGTTGTTGGAACCGACCTCATGCAGGGCCACGAGGTGGAACAACACCAGGCCGATCAACACCAGCGGCACCGCCACCACGTGCAGGGCGAAGAAGCGGTTGAGGGTGATGTCAGAGATGGTGAAGTCGCCGCGGATCCACTGGGCCAGGCCCTCGCCGATGCCGGGGATGGCGCCGAACAGGGAGATGATCACCTGCGCGCCCCAGTAGGACATCTGGCCCCAGGGCAGGAGGTAGCCCATGAAGGCCTCGGCCATGAGGGTGAGGTAGATAAGCGCGCCGAAGATCCAGAGCAGCTCACGCGGCTTCTTATAGGAGCCGTACATCACGCCGCGGAACATGTGCAGGTACACCACCACGAAGAACATGGAGGCGCCCACCGAGTGCATGTAGCGGATCAGCCAGCCCCAGTTCACGTCGCGCATGATGTACTCGACCGAGGCGAA
>DASYZF010000365.1:0-1769 GCA_035946515.1 Gammaproteobacteria bacterium
AAGGGCAGCAGCAATAAGCTGTCGACGATAGCCGCCGCCAGGCGCTTGGTGCGGTCCGCCAACATATACTCCCCTTCCGGGGCCACATCAGCCACTTTTGCCGTGGGAGCTGCATACGGATTCTCGGCCATCTTCCATCCCCTTTTGAATGAAGTTTTGATCCTACTCTAAAGTATAAGACGATTTACCGATCCATAAACAGACCGTCCCGTCATGCGACAGCTGGGTCCGTTCAGGGTTCCAAGGTCTCGAGCGGCTCCGGCCGGTGTATGGCATAGCCCTGGGCGTAATCCACGCCCAGAGCGGCGAGCCGGGGCAGCAAGGCCTTGTCTTCCACCCATTCCGCGATGCAGGGGATATCGCGCAGCTTGGCGAGCTTCGCCAGGGCCCCGATCACCACTTCCGCAGCCGGGTCCTTCGCCAGGTCCCGTACGAAGCGGCCGTCGAGCTTCACCAGGGTCACCGGCAGCTCGCTGAGATAGCCGAAGCTCGCCACCCCCGCGCCGAAATCGTCGAGCGCGATGCCGAAGCCCTGGCTGCGCAGCGCCGTGAGGCTCGCCACCGCCCGGGTCAGGTTCTGCACCGCCACGGCCTCGGTGATCTCCAGCACCATGCGCTCGGCCGCGAAGCCGTGCCCGGCCGGGAGCGCCGCGAGATAAGCCGTGAAGCCCTCGCTCTCCAGCGTCGCGGCGGAGACGTTCACCGAGAGCCGGAGCCCCAAGGCGCCGGTGCGCGCCAGCATCTTGGCCGCCTCGCCGCACACCCAGCGGTCCACCTCGCCGATGAGGCCGTAGCGGCGCGCCATGCCGAGCAGCTCCTCGATGGCGCCGCGGGCGCCGGCGTCGGCGTGCTTCAGCAACACCTCGTAGAAAGGCGTCTCCTGCCCCTGCCCGTCCAAGCGGAGGATGCGCTGGGCGTTGAGCCTGAACACCCCCGAGGCCAGCGCCGACTTCAACTGCGCCAGCTCCTGCAGCTCCGCGTGCCGGCGGTGCATGCTCTCGTCCGCCGGGCTGTAGATGTGGGTGCGGTTGCGGCCGTGCTCCTTGGCGGTGTAGCAGGCGATGTCGGCGCGGCTGAGGACGTCGTCCGCCGCCTCGCCGTCGCCGGGCGTGAGGAAGGTAGCGCCGATGCTCACGCCCACGGTGAAGGAGAGTTCCCCCACCTGGAAGTGGAAGTCGCGGATGGCGTCGTGGAACTTGCGCGCCGCCTCGGCGGCCTCCGCCTGGGAGGCGTCGTGCAGGAGGCAGCCGAACTCGTCGCCCCCCAGCCGGGCGAGCACCGCACCCTCGGGCGCCGCGCGCTCGATGGTGAGGGCGATCTCGTGGAGCATGTGGTCACCCGCCAGATGCCCGCAGGTGTCGTTCACCAGCTTGAACTGGTCGAGGTCGAGGTAGAGCAGCGCATAACGGCGACCGCGGTCCCTAAGCGCCTGCGCCAGGTGGTTCTCGAACTCGTAGCGGTTCATGAGGCCCGTGAGGGCGTCGTGCCGCGCCCGGAAATCCATCTCCGCCGCGGCCCGCTCCCGCTCGCTGAACACCACCGCCAGGAGGTAACCGGTGATCGCCGCCACCACCAGGAAGGTGCTGCGCAGGATGTTGTCGGTGATGGTCACCGCCTCGATCCGGGCCATGGCCACGAACACCAGGGTGAGCAGCGCGGCCGCCGCGCTCGCCCCGGCCACCCTTCCGGCCACGGCAGCGGCCATCACGAAGGGCAGCAGCAGGAACAGCGAACGGTCCCGGAGCTCCGGGCGCAGGCCGAGGATGATG
>DASYZF010000366.1:0-3812 GCA_035946515.1 Gammaproteobacteria bacterium
CATGATGGTCTCCTCGATGAGGTCGGCGAGACGCACCGGATCCTTCACATCGGGGTACTTGAGCGCCACTTCGAGCACGGCGCCCTGGGGGTACTTGGCGGTACGGACGGCCAGATCCATCAGCGCGTCGCGATCCACGTCTTCCATCTCGAGCACGGTGCCCGCGATCAGCTCGCCCTGACGGACGATCTTGGCGAGGTACCAGGTGCGGTCGACGATGATGGTGAGCCCGACCAGCAAGAGGAAAGTGATGACGTAAAGGATGCCGCCGGATACTGCGGCGATATGGATCAACTCTTGAAAGCTCACTTGGATGTCTCCTGAAATACCGGAAGTGGTATTCGCTCTGTTACAAACGCGCACGGGAGATCCGCAGAGCGGGAAGCCCGCAGAATCCCCCAGCGCACCGTTTCGTGGGCCACGTGTTTTACTCGAATCCGGCCGGTTAAGTCAATGAACCAGTCGACCTTTTCCGAGGAACCCGTACCCTACATTATGCCCCAATCCCCCCCCTCCTACAGCCCTTTACAAACAGGGGGATTGATGCGTATTCGGGACAAAAACTTACCCCGCCGGGCACGGCTTTGCCAGCGGAAAACCCGATAAAAACCTGATAAAAACCTGATTCAGAAGTTCCGCCTCGGAGCCTTGTGACAAGCCCGCCGGGGCTAGTCTCCCAGCCAGGCCGCGATGCGCCGGAGCAGGCCCAGACGGCTCAAAGCCGTGAGCAGCACGGCGCCCGCGAACGCGGCCAGGCCCAGCAGCACGAGGTCGCGGCCAAGGGTCGCGGGATCGGCGAAGAAGTACAGGATGATGCCCACCAGCAGCACGGCCTGCAGGTAGTCCGGCACCCCGCGCCAGGGCTTGCGGAACAGTTCGCCTACGAAAGCTGTGCCCGAGACGCCCGCCATGACGAGGAAGATCAGCATGTCCTTCACGAGCTCGTGCAGCGGCAGGCTGCTCAGCACCACGGTCTGGTCGAGGGTGGAATCCTGAGTCAGCACCCAGCGGAAGAAGATGAGGATCACGAGCACGCCGCCGAGCGCGCCGGAACTGCCGAAGATGACACCGTTGATGAAGGTCATGGGGCGCATACGGGGCTCTGCTCCTGGCCGGCGGGGGCGCTATTGTAAACGGCACTCGCACCCGGGGGCTGCATCCCCTATGCTTATATATACACGCCACACTCTCCCCCTGCCCCGGATCCAGGATCCCTTACCCCATGCACCGCAAGCCCCCGTCGCTCCTCCTGGCAGGCGCCCTGCTCGCCGCCTCCCTGCCGGCCTTCGCCACCGTCACCGCACCCGCGCCGGTCACGCTCGCGGCACCCAAGAACCTCGCGCCCGACCCCCGTGACGGGATGATGGACCAGCTCATCGCCGGGCTCCTGGAACGCGATCACTATTCGAACCGGCCCCTGGATGCGACGCTCTCCCAGCAGATCTTCAAGCATTACCTCGAGGACCTGGACCCGAACCGCAGCTACTTCACCCAAACGGACGTGGACGGCATCTCCAGCCTGAAGCTCACCCTCGGCGATGACATCAAGGACGGCCGGGTGCAACCCGCCTTCGACATCTACAACCTGTACCAGAAGCGGGTCGGCGAGCGCCTGCAGTACGCCCTGGAACTGCTCTCCAAGGAGCCGGATTTCACGGTGCAGGAGAGCTACACCTACGACCGCACCAAGGCTCCCTGGGCTAAGGACAGCGCCGAACTCGACGACCTGTGGCGCAAGCGCATCAAGAACGACGCCATCAACCTCATGCTCGCCGGCAAGACCTGGCCCCAGGCCGCCGAGTCCCTGCGCAAGCGCTACCAGAACTTCGCCTACCGCACCAACCAGGTGAACGCCACCGACGTGTTCTCGCTGTTCATGAACTCCTACGTGCACTCGGTGGACCCGCACACCGACTACTTCCCGCCGAGCCAGTCGGAGGAGTTCCAGATTCAGATGAGCCTGAAATTGCAGGGGATCGGCGCCTCGCTAATCTCCGACGGCGAATACACCCGGGTGGACCACCTGCTCCCCGGCGGCCCCGCGGCCCGGGACAAGCGCCTGCAGCCCGATGACCGCATCACCGGCGTGGCCCAGGGTGCGGACGGCGACATGGTGGACGTGGTGGGCTGGCGGTTGGACGACGTGGTGGCCCTGATCCGCGGCACCCCCGGCACCGTGGTGCGCCTGCAGGTGCTCCCGGCCGGCGCCGCCCCCGGCGCCCCCGAGAAGGTCCTTGAGCTCACCCGCGACAACGTGAAGCTCGAGGCCCAGGCGGCCCACAAGAAGATCGTGACCGTGACCCGCGCCGGCCACAGCTACAAGGTCGGCGTGATAGCCGTGCCCGGCTTCTACGAGGACCTGCAAGCCCGCATGCAGGGCGACAAGAACTACAACAGCACCACCCGCGACGTGGCGAAGCTCCTCACCGAGCTCAAGGCCCAGCACGTGGACGGCGTGGTCATGGACCTGCGCAACAACGGCGGCGGCTCGCTCCGGGAAGCCGAGGACCTCACCGGCCTCTTCATCCCCGAGGGACCGGTGGTGCAGATCCGCCACCACAACGGCAAGATCGACGTGGAAGGCGAGGATGCGGACAACGGCGTGGTCTACGCCGGCCCGCTGGCGGTGCTGGTGAACCGCTACACCGCTTCCGCCTCGGAGATCTTCGCGGCCGCCATCCAGGACTACCGGCGCGGCGCCGTGGTGGGCTCCACCACCTACGGCAAGGGCACGGTGCAGGGCCTGGAGGACCTCAACCGCTACATCCCCGGTGACAGCGACTCGGGCCAGCTCAAGATCACCATCGACAAGTTCTACCGGGTGAGCGGCTCCAGCACCCAGAACAAGGGCGTGACCCCGGACATCGTGCTCCCCGCCCTGGTGGATCCCACCGACGTGGGCGAATCCACCAACGATAGCGCCCTGCCCTGGGACGAGATCGCGCCCGCCGATTACTCGGTGCTGCACGACGGCCTGGAGAAGGCCCTGCCGCAGCTCAACAAGGACCACGAAGCGCGCGTGACCAAGGACCCGGACTGGAAGCTCTTCATGGACGCCCTGCACGACCTCCAGGCGGAACGGGCCGAGACCTCCGTCTCCCTGCTACTGGCGGAGCGGCAGAAGGAGCGCAGCACCGACGATGCGAAGCGCTTAAGCCTGGCCAATGCCTGGCGCAAGCTCGAGGGCCTGCCGGCGGCGACTACCCTGGAGGAAGCCCTGAAGACCCCCAAGACCGCCACGACCGACCCGGATGGCAGCGATGACCCTGGCATCGAGCCCGACGTGCTCCTGGACGAGACCGCCCAGGTGGTGGCGGACATGGACGCGAAGAAGCTCTTCCACGCCACCCCGCCCGCGGCGCTGGCGGATAGAAACTAAACCCTCCGACTCGCTAGACCGTCTTTATATATAGACCCCCCTGATTTCAGGGGGGTCTATGTACTTGCATGTATCAAAACTAGTGTTATACTCATCTATAACACTGTTTCTGGGGCCTTCCTACAAAGAACTTAAGACCTTAAGAGGCACATGCCATGAAATCCACTCTCCGCCACGCCCTCGTTCTGACCCTCCTGGCCTCTGGCCTCACCTTGAGCCTCGCCGGCTGCGGCGGCGATGCCGCCCAGGCCAAGGAGACCGCCAAGGACAGCACTCCGGCCATCCCGGTGGAGACCGCCACGGCCCAGCGGGCTGAGGTGGCCGCCACCTACTCCGGCACCACCACCCTCGAAGCCGCCGAGGAAGCTTCGGTGGTGGCCAAGGTGGGAGGCACCGTGGCCCAGATCTACGCCGAGGAAGGACGGCAGGTGCG
>DASYZF010000367.1:0-2201 GCA_035946515.1 Gammaproteobacteria bacterium
GTGCTCGGCGCCGTCGAACACAAGACCGTGAACCTGGATCTCTCCGCCATCGGCGGCTCGGCTTTGACCGACAGCCGCATCGCAGTGCCGGACCGTCCCAGCGAAGGCATCCCCGTGACGTACGTCCCGGCGCGCAATACCGTGTTCCTGGCGGTGGCGGTGGGCTGGGCCGAGGTGCTGGGTGCCTACGACATCTTCATCGGCGTGAACGCGGTGGACTACTCGGGGTATCCGGATTGCCGTCCCGAGTTCGTGGCGGCCTTCGAGCAGGTGGCGAACCTCGGCACCAAGGCGGGAGTGGAAGGGCACAAGCTCCGCATCCTGGCGCCCTTGGGAGCACTCTCCAAGGCCGAGATCATCCGCCTCGGCACCGGACTCAAGGTGGACTACGGCCTCACGGTGTCCTGCTACACCGCGGATGCGGCGGGCCTGGCCTGTGGGGTCTGCGACAGCTGCCGGCTGCGGCGTCAGGGCTTCCAGGATGCGGGCATCCCAGACCCCACCCGCTACCGCTGAAGGGTGTCTAATCGTCCCCGCATCCGTTATGATGCGCCGCCTTTAAATAAAATATCCTTTCCCGGCGGGGGGTTGGAGCAGGTAGGCAAGCAGAATTTTGATACAGGGAGGTATGAACGCGGCGAGGCTCGGGGAGCCGCGAAGCGGTCGAACGCCTGGGCAGGAGGCCCAGGCTGGGGGTTAACAAGAATGCAAAGTGTCCGCCAGGGATGGCATAGCCTTATTACGAGGGCCGTTAGCTCAGTCGGGTCCAGCCGTGAAGCGGCTGGACGGCCGGACCGGATGTCCGGACTGGTAGTGGTAAAACGGCCGGATACGCGCCAGGGAAGGCATTACAGAGACAGTTAAGAGGGCCGTTAGCTCAGTCGGTAGAGCAGCTGGCTTTTAACCAGTTGGTCGACAGTTCGAATCTGTCACGGCCCACCATCTCACGCCTGCCCGCCCCATGCGCCGGGCCCCGCCTCTGGTAAAATACGCCGTTTTTTGGGGTATCTGCGCCTTGGGGGCGCGGATCGCGTCACGGAATTCAGCCAAGAGGTCAACCGTCCATGAACCTGCAGGAACTGGAACGCATCGCCCACAAGATTGTGGCCAACCACCGGGGCATCCTGGCGGCCGATGAGAGCACCGGCACCATCGAGAAGCGCTTCAAGGGCATCAGCCTCGAGAACACCGAAGAGCACCGCCGCGCTTACCGCGAGATGCTGTTCACGACCCCCGGGGTCGGCAAGTTCATCAGCGGCGTGATCATGTACGACGAGACCATCCGCCAGAAGACCAAGTCCGGCGTGCCGTTCGCGGAATTCCAGGCCCAACAGGACATGGTCCCGGGCATCAAGGTGGACAAGGGTGCCAAGGCCCTGGCCGGTGCCCAGGGCGAGCTCGTGACCGAGGGCCTGGACGGCCTGCGCGAGCGCCTGCAGGAATACCACAAACTGGGTGCCCGCTTCGCCAAGTGGCGCGGCGTCATCGACATCGGTGCCGGCCTCCCCAGCGGCTACTGCATCCGGGTGAACGCCCAGGCCCTGGCCCGCTATGCGGCCCTGTGCCAGGAGCAGGGGATCGTCCCCATCGTGGAGCCGGAAGTGCTCATGGACGGCGCTCACGACATCGCCCGCTGCGAAGCCGTGACCACGGAAGTGCTTGAGGCCGTGTTCCACGAGCTCAATGCCCAGCACGTGGCTCTGGAAGGCATCCTGCTCAAGCCCAACATGGTGATCGCCGGCATGAAGTCCCCGAAGCAGGCCTCCGTGGAGGAGGTGGCCCGGGAGACGGTGAAGGTGCTGAAGCGTTGCGTGCCCTCGGCGGTGCCGGGCATCGTGTTCCTTTCCGGCGGCCAGAGCGAAGTGGCGGCCACCGCCCATCTCAACGCCATGAATGCCTTGGGGGTCATGCCCTGGAAGCTCAGTTATTCCTACGGCCGTGCCCTGCAGGCCGCTTCCCTGGCGGCCTGGGGTGGCAAGGACGCCAACGTCGGCGCGGGTCAGAAGGCCTTCTACCACCGCGCCCAATGCAACAGCGCCGCCAGTGCCGCCACGTATACGGCCCAGATGGAGAAGGCGGCCTGAAGCGCTATAGGCGGTTTTAGGCCCTGGCTCACGGCTGTCCAGCGGATTCCTGGATGGCTCCAGGGTCCGGCAGAGTGACGTATGGTTAAATCCAGCCATTTCATGGGGTTAAATGGC
>DASYZF010000368.1:0-3339 GCA_035946515.1 Gammaproteobacteria bacterium
AACCCTGGGTTTAGACCAGGGTTATGCTTGGACGAACAGAAGGGTCCCGTTTTTGTTTGAGATGGCGCGCCCGAAGGGATTCGAACCCCTGACCTTGTGCGCCGGAGGCACACGCTCTATCCAGCTGAGCTACGGGCGCTCTGTAAAACTTTTCCTGCCGCGGTACTGACCATCCCTGGATACGTCACCAGCTCGGCATCCATGCCTCACGCTCGCCGCATGCGGCTCGCCCAGCTGAGCTACGGGCGCCTTCTAAAACCTGCACGTATCTTGCCAACCGTCCCTGGTGTCGCGTCCAGCTCATCATCCCTGATTCGCGCTCGCCTGGTTCCCAGGCTCGCCCCTGGATACGCCACTAGCTCGGGCATATCGAAGGGGGCGGAAGGATACCGCAAGGACCGGGACCCGTCCAACCTGGCATCGCCGTCAGTCGGAACCAGGTCCTCCGAGGAGCTGGCCATCCACGGTCTGGCCATAGTAGCTGTCCGAAGCGTGATAGAGCTGGCGGGTCTCCTCCAGCCTGCCCGTGTAGCGCGGGTCCTGGGGCCGCGGATGGCCGTCCACGAAGGCGGCCACATCCCAGGCCTGCTGCACGCTCAGCATGCCGCCCGCACCATAGGGCATGTTGGCATGGATGAAGGCGGCGGCGTTGCTGAGGCGCTCCATGCCTGCGCCCCAGTTATAGGAACGCGACCCCCACAAGGGCGGGAACACGAGTTCGCCCCGGGCGCTGCGCCCCGCCCCATCGTCGCCGTGACACATGGCGCAGTCCGCGGCGTAGACGGCGGCGCCCCGCGCACGGTCCACAGGGGCCGGCGGCGGCGCCAGCTTCGGATAGCCCGCTGCCTTGGGGGTGAGCCCCACCGGCAGGCCGGTGGCGAGCCATTTGAAGTAGGCGATGAGGGCGTTCATCTCGGCGCTGTCGGCCGCCGGCGGCTTGCCGTTCATGCTGTAGCGGAAGCAGTCCTGGAGCCGCTGGATGAGGCTATCCACCCGGTGGTTCTTGGCGCGGTATTTGGGGTAGGTGACGTAGGCGGCCCACATGGGCGAGGAGTCGGCGCCGCGCCCCTGGTCCAGGTGACAGTCCACGCAATCGAGTGCGTCGCCGACGTAAGCACCGGCGGCAGCGCGGGTGTGGCTCATGACCTGCAGGCCCTGCCAGATCACGTCGCCCTCAGGCCCTGCGGGTATCGCGTTGAGCGGTGGTGGCGTGAAGCCGTCGGTGGACTGCGCGACCGCGTGGTAACCCGTGTCGTATCCCGGCCGCAGCTCGGCCGGGACCTCGCCGGGCTTGAGCGCGGCGATGTAGGCGGAGACCGCCGCGATGTCCCCCTCACTCAGGTTCTGGCTCACGGCATGCATCACGCTCGAAGGCGCATCCGTCGGGGCCTGCTGCTGCAACCCGTGCAGCACCGCCGTGAGCGCGGGCGCGGCGAGGCCCGTGAGCGCCGGGATGGAGGGCGGTGTGCCGCCGAGGTCGGCGGCATGGCAGTCGCGGCAGGCGGGCACGCCATGGGCCCAGTCGCCCACGGTGACGAGCGTCTGGCCGCGGGACAGCAGCGCGGCGGTGTCAGCGCCCCAGGCCGGCGCGACCGCGGGCGCCAACAGCATGAGGAGCAGTACATGTGTCCTCATGGTGAGGGCGCCTCGAAGCCGTAACGGCGATAGATCGCCTGGCCTGCGGGGCTCAGCAGGAACTGCATGAAGGCCTGCGCGGCCTTAGGATGGGGCGCGTCCTGCATGAGACCCGCGGCATAGGGCACGTCCATGTTCTGCCCGGCGGGTATCTCCACCAGCGCCACGGGGTTATGCAGGATGCTCTGCTGGAAATAGGCCTCGGTGTACCACACCGGCGCCGCGTCCGACTCGTGGCGCAGGATGCGCAGCGGCGTCTGGCGGTGATGGATGACGGTGAGATAGGTGCTGCCGTCCGCCACCTTGGTGCGCATGATCATGTCGTCCAAGGCCTGTCCGCCGGCTTTGCGGTATAGGGCCTCGATGTTGCGGCCGATGCCCTCCCATTGCGGGTTCGGCATGCTCACGCGCACGTCGCCGCGGCCGAGATCGGCGAGGCCGCCGACGTGCATCGGGTTACCCCGGTAGACCATGATGGCAAGGCGGTTGCGGCAGTACACCTCACTGCCCGAGAACCAGTGGTGCGCGGCCTGCAGCTCGTCGAGGCGCTTGCTCCCGGCGGTGAACACGTCCGGCTGCGCCGCCACCCTCAGGTTGCCGATCACCAGCGCGCCCTGCTCCACCTGCTTCTCCAGCACCCCGGGCGGCAGGGTCTCCACGAAGATACGCGTGTATTCCGGATAGGCGGCGCGGAACGCTTCCATCAGGTCATGCACCACCATGAACTGGTTGCCCGCGAAGAACACCGTGAGCTGCGGGTCCACCACGTCGCCGTGCAGGTCGGCCACGATGTCGATCTCGGGCACGGTGAAGGGTTCGCCGCCCCGGGGAGGCGGGTTCCAGGGCGGCAGGAAGGCGGTGTTGGCTGCCGGCGGCGGCTCGGCCGCCGCCGGCAGCAGGAACACGGCCAGCGCGAGCGCGCCGAGGCGCGACGACGGGAAGCGTGCAGCGCCCACGGCGTCTTACATCGGCATGAGGGCGTAGCCCTGCTGCTGCAGGATGATGATGGTGGACAGGGCCGAGAGGGCCGGCTTGACGTCCGGGTTCAGCTCCGAGACGTCGTACTTCAGCGAAGCCAGCGCCTGGCCGCAGACCACGATCTGCACGCCGGCGGCCTTGAGCTCCTGGATCAGCTTCAGGTTGGGGTTATCGGTGCCGAACTGCTTCTGGTAATGGGCGTTGTCCAGGACCAGGGGCGTCGCGCCGCCGTGCACGATGGCCACGAACTTGAGATGGTCGAGGGGCACGCCCGCGGAGACGAAGACGTTCACGGCCCGCGCCACGTGGTCGAGGGCGTCATTGACGTCCTTGGGATCGCTCGCGGCCTTGGTGACGCTGAACACGACCTTGTAGGTCTGGCTGCGGTCCGGCTGGATGGCCGCCTCCGGCAGCGGATGCACGGCGCCGCCGTCCTTGATGGCCGGATGCTGCCAGAAATCATCGGCCTGGGCGGGGAGGGTCAGCGTCGCGGCCACCAATGCCGACAGGAACAGGCTCGTCAAGCTGCGCATGCGATGTCTCCACTCGAGGTTGTCGCGGATGAACGCGAAGAGAGACCGTATGCTACGCCATTTGCCTGCCGCTGTTGGCCGACCCGATGCATGTTACGGCGTGCGGGTGCGATCCTTGGCCATGAGTGCCGCGAAGCCATTGAGGTCGTTGCCGATCAGGGCGAGCTCTGCGTGGCGACGGTCGTGCAGGGAC
>DASYZF010000369.1:0-2544 GCA_035946515.1 Gammaproteobacteria bacterium
GATGCCGCCGCCGATCTGGAAGAAGCCCACGCCCGCGCCGCCGGAGTTCTTCCGGTACCAGTCCGCCAGGAACATCATGTACTCGATGCCGGTGCGCACCGTGTGCACGTTCTTGATGTCGCCCTTCATGCAGTGGGCGGCAAAGATGTTGCCCAAGGTCGCGTCCTCCCAGCCGGGGACGATGATGGGGATGTTCTTCTCGCAGGCGGCCACCATCCAGGAATCCTTGGGGTCGATCTGATGGTATTGCTTCAGCACGCCGGAGCGGATGATGCGGTAGAAGAACTCGTGCGGGAAGTAGCGTTCGCCCTTCTTGTCCGCCGCCTGCCACTCGTCGAGGATGGCCTTCTCGATGCGGCGGATGGCCTCGCCCTCGGGGATGCAGGTGTCGGTGACGCGGTTCAGGTGCCGGTCGAGGAGCTTCTGCTCGCCCTCGGGCGAGAGCTCGCGGTACTTGGGCACGCGCACGTAATGGTCGTGGGCCACCAGGTTGAAGATGTCCTCTTCCAGGTTCGCGCCGGTGCAGGTGATGATGTGCACCTTGTCGCGGCGGATCATCTCGGCGAGCGAGAGGCCGAGTTCGGCGGTGCTCATGGCGCCGGCGAGCGTCACCATCATCTTGCCGCCGGATTTCAGCAGCTTGATGTAGCCGTCGGCGGCGTCGATGAGCGCGGCGGCGTTGAAGTGCCGGTAGTGGTGACGGACGAATTCGGCAACGGGCTTGGTGTTCATCGCGCTCGACGGGCTCCCCGGTTCTGAAGGTGAGGCTGTGACGCGCAAATTGTAGCGTCCCGGGGAGCGGGTGCTACGGGCTCTAGCCGGGATTTTTGGCCTTGGGCGGAGAGTCGAGCAGGACCTTCAAGTCCACCATGCGGATGGCGTCCAAAGAGGCCTCCACGGCCCCCTCGTGGCAGAGGCCGCTCTGGGATGCCTCTTCGTAGCCCTTCTTGGCAGCTTCGAGACAGGCCTCCCGCACCGCCTCGGCCAGGCGCCGGTGGTCTTCCGGGGTCACTTGCAGTCCCAGCCGAAGCTGCCCAGCGATGGAGAACTGATCTCTATGCGGTCGGCGGGCCTGAGCGGCCCCACGCCCGCGGGCGTGCCCGTATAGATGAGGTCGCCGGGGAGCAGCCGCCAACGGCTGCTCAGGAAGGCGATGATGGCCGCCACCGGGAAGAGCATGTGCCGGGTGTTGTCGTGCTGGCGCAGCTGACCGTTCACGGTGCAGAGCATGTCCAGGGCCTGCAGGTCGAAGGAGCCGGGCACCGGGGTGAAGTCCCCCAGGGCCGCGCCCTCGTCGAAGCCCTTGGCGAGTTCCCAGGGGGCGCCCGCTTCCTTGAGCCGCGCCTGCTCGTCCCGCAGGGTGAGGTCCAGCCCCAAGGTGGCACCGGCCACGTGCTGGAGCGCGGCCTCCGGCGCGATGCCCCGGCCGCCCTCCCCCAGGATGAGCACCAGCTCCATCTCGTGATGCACGGCTCCGAGGCCCCGGGGCAGGTGCAGGGGCGAGCCCTGCAGCACCAGGCTCGTGACCGGCTTCATGAAGATGATGGGCGTGGACCCGGGGCCCGGCATGACGTTGCCGAGCTCCTTGGCGTGGTCAGCGTAGTTGCGGCCCACGCCGAAGATGCGTTGGGGCGTGAAGCTCTTGGCGCCGACTTTAAGCACGGAAGTAGCCTTTGAAGGCGGTGATGGTCTTGTCCACGTCGGCGCGGCTCACGTCCAGGTGCGTGACCAGGCGCAGGGCCGAGTTGGGCAGTATCGCGATACCGGCTTGCTTCAAGTGCTTCACCAGCCCGTCCACTCTGGCCGGATCCAGGGAAGCGAACACCATGTTGGTCTGGACGAGCGTGGGGTCGAGGCTGAGCCCGGGGAGGTCCGCGAGACCCTCCGCCAGCGCCTTGGCGTTGGCATGGTCGTCCGCGAGGCGCGCCACGTGGTGCTCCACGGCGTGCAGGCAGGCGGCGGCGAGCAGGCCCGCCTGGCGCATGCCGCCGCCCAGCATCTTGCGTATGCGATGGGCGCGGGCGATAAAGTCCTTGCGGCCCACGAGCACCGAGCCCACAGGGGCGCCGAGGCCCTTGGAGAGGCAGAGGGAGACGCTGTCGAAGTGCCTGGCGATGCCGCCCACGGGCACCCCCAGTTTCACGGCGGCGTTGAACACCCGCGCACCGTCGAGATGGATGGCGAGGCCCTTGGAGCGGGCGAAGCCTGAGGCTTCCTCTATATAAGAGGGCGGCAACACCCGGCCGTTCTGGGTGTTCTCCAGCACCAGCAGGCGGGTCTTGGCGAAGTGGGCGTCCTCGGGCTTGATGAGGGCCGCCACCCTCTTGAGGTCCAGGCTGCCGTCGGCCTCGTATTCGAGGGGCTGGGGCCAGAGGCTGCCCAGCACCGCGGCGCCGCCCGCCTCGTACTTGAAACTGTGGCCCAGGGAGCCGATCACGAACTCCTCGCCCCGGGCGCAGTGCGCCATGAGCGCGGCGAGGTTGGATTGGGTGCCGCTGGGGAAGAAGAGACCGGCCTCGTGGCCGGTCATCTCGGCAAGCGTCG
>DASYZF010000370.1:0-2247 GCA_035946515.1 Gammaproteobacteria bacterium
GGACGCGGTGCTGGACGCCATCCTCACCCAGGACAAGCGCGCGCGCGTGGCTTGCGAGACGCTGGTGAAGACCGGCATCGCGGTGGTCGCCGGTGAAGTGACCACCAGCGCCTGGGTGGACCTCGAGGCGCTGGTGCGCGATGTGATCTGCGACATCGGCTACACCTCCTCCGAGGTGGGCTTCGACGGCCACACCTGCGGCATCCTCAACGTGATCGGCAAGCAGTCCCCCGACATCAACCAGGGCGTGGACCGCGGCAATCCCGAGAACCAGGGCGCCGGCGACCAGGGCCTGATGTTCGGCTACGCCACCAAGGAGACGAGCGGCTACATGCCCGCCGCCATCTACTACTCCCACCGGCTGGTGGAGCAGCAGGCCAAGGTGCGCAAGAGCAGGCAGAACCCCCTGCCCTGGCTGCGGCCCGACGCCAAGAGCCAGGTGACGCTGCGCTACGAGGACGGCAAGGTGGCCGCCATCGACGCGGTGGTGCTCTCCACCCAGCACGACCCTGCCGTGAAGCTCGCCGACCTCAAGGAAGGCGTGATGGAAGAGATCATCAAGCCGGTGCTGCCGACGAAGCTGGTGCACAAGGGCACCAAGTTCCACATCAACCCCACGGGCAAGTTCGTCATCGGCGGCCCGGTGGGCGACTGCGGCCTCACCGGCCGCAAGATCATCGTGGACACCTACGGCGGCTGGGCGCGTCACGGCGGCGGCGCCTTCTCCGGCAAGGATCCTTCGAAGGTGGACCGTTCGGCGGCCTACGCGGCGCGCTACGTGGCCAAGAACATCGTGGCCGCGGGCCTCGCCGACCGCTGCGAGATCCAGCTGAGCTACGCCATCGGCGTGGCCCAGCCCACTTCCATCTCGGTGACCACCTTCGGCACCGGCAAGATCAGCGACGACAAGATCGAGAAGCTGATCCGCAGGCATTTCGACCTGCGCCCCTACGGCATCATCCAGATGCTGGACCTGGTGCACCCCATGTACCGCGAGACGGCGGCCTACGGCCACTTCGGCCGCGCGCCGCGCAAGGTGAAGCTCGCCAACGGCGAGACCTTCACGGCCTTCAGCTGGGAGCAGACCGACAAGGCGGAACTGCTCCGCGACGCGGCGGGGCTGAAGCGCTGAGCCATGGCCTACACCCTGGCCGCACTGCTGCTGCTGGGCGTGGTCATCGGTGCGGCCCTGCTGCGCGGACAGCGCCGCCGGGCCCATGAGATGCAGGCCCTGCGCACGGTGATGCGCAGCGTGATGGACGAAGGCCCGGAGGGGTCACCAGGCAAAGATCGATAGACGACCGTTACCCCAAGGAGCGCTGCAACCGGAACTGTCCGGCCAGGCTTGGGGGAAGCGGAGGATCCAACGGCGCTCGTTCAAATTGGAGAACCCATATGAACGCTGTCGCAGACAAGAAGCACCAAGACTACTTCGTGAAGGACATCGGCCTCGCCGACTGGGGCCGCAAGGAGATCGCCATCGCCGAGACGGAGATGCCCGGTCTCATGGCGGTGCGCGCCGAGTACAAGACCCAGCAGCCGCTCAAGGGCGCCCGCATCGCCGGCTCCCTGCACATGACCATCCAGACGGCCATGCTGATCGAGTCCCTGAAGGCGCTCGGCGCGGAGATCCGCTGGGCCTCCTGCAACATCTATTCCACCCAGGACCATGCGGCCGCGGCCATCGCCGCCTCCGGCACGCCGGTCTTCGCCTACAAGGGCGAGACCCTGGACGAGTACTGGGAGTTCACCCACCGCATCATGGAATGGCATGACGGCGGCACCCCGAACATGATCCTGGACGACGGCGGCGACGCCACCCTGCTCGTGATCCTGGGCGCCAAGGCGGAGAAAGACCCCGCCGTGATCGCCAAGCCCACCAACGAGGAGGAGACCGCGCTCTTCAAGTCCATCAAGAAGCGCCTCGAGACCAAGCCGGGCTTCTACTCGAAGATCCTCGCCAACATCAAGGGCGTGACGGAAGAGACCACCACGGGCGTGCACCGGCTCTACGAGATGCAGAAGGTCGGCGCCCTGCCCTTCCCGGCCATCAACGTGAACGACTCGGTGACCAAGTCCAAGTTCGACAACCTCTACGGCTGCCGCGAGTCCCTGGTGGACGGCATCAAGCGCGCCACGGACGTGATGGTGGCGGGCAAGATCGCGCTGGTGGCGGGCTACGGCGACGTGGGCAAGGGCTGCGCCCAGTCGCTGCGCGGCCTCGGCGCCACGGTGTGGATCACGGAG
>DASYZF010000371.1:0-4075 GCA_035946515.1 Gammaproteobacteria bacterium
CAAGGTGGTGGACCGAGGCGACAAGGCCGCGGCCCGCAAGGAATACCTGAGCCAGGCCTCCCTCGCCGCCATGGAGCTCGGCCCCTACGAGCACTTCATGCAGAAAGAGATCCACGAGCAGCCCAAGGCCCTCACCGACACTCTTGAGGCGGTCATGGAAGACGGCTTCGACCCTGCCATCTTCGGCAAGGGCGCGGGGCAGTTGCTGAAGGGCGTGGACAAGGTGCTGATCCTCGCCGCCGGCACCAGCTACTACGCTGGCCTCACGGCCAAGTATTGGATCGAAGCCATCGCCAAGGTGCCGGTCTCGGTGGAGATCGCGAGCGAGTACCGCTACCGCGCCTCGGTGGCGGACAAGCAGCAGCTCGTCGTCACCATCTCCCAGTCCGGCGAGACCCTCGACACCCTGGAAGCCCTGAAGCATGCCAAGAAGCTCGGGCACAGCAAGACCCTGTCCATCTGCAACGTGCCGGAAAGCGCCATCCCCCGGGCCTCGAAGCTCGTGTTCTACACCCGCGCCGGTGCCGAGATCGGGGTCGCCTCCACCAAGGCCTTCACCACCCAGCTCATCGCGCTGTTCTGTTTCGCCGCGGTGCTGGGGAAGCTGAAGCGGCGGCTCTCCCGCAAGCAGGAACGGGAACTCCTGGAGAGCCTGCGGCAGCTGCCGGGAAGCGTGCAGCAGGCCCTGAACCTGGAGGCCCAGATCCAGGCCTGGGCCCTCGACTTCGCGCCACGCCAGCACGCGCTGTTCCTTGGGCGCGGCGTGCATTACCCCATCGCTCTCGAAGGCGCCCTGAAGCTGAAGGAGATCTCCTACATCCACGCCGAAGCCTATCCCGCCGGTGAGCTCAAGCACGGGCCCCTGGCGCTCGTGGACCAGGACATGCCGGTGGTGGTGATCGCCCCCAACGACGCGCTCCTCGAGAAGGTGAAGTCCAACATGCAGGAAGTGAGGGCCCGGGGCGGGGTGCTCTTCGTGTTCGCGGACCAGGACAGCCGCTTCTCCGGGAGCGCCGGGGTGCACGTGATCCGCACCCCGCGCCACGCCGGGCTGCTATCGCCCATCGTGCATGCCATACCGGTGCAGCTGCTCGCCTACCACACCGCCTTGAAGCGGGGCACCGATGTGGACAAACCCCGCAACCTCGCGAAATCGGTGACCGTGGAATAGAACACCCATGATCCATATCCTGAGGGTCGTCCCCTTGCGTTTCCTCTGCTGCACTTCGATGTTCCTGGCTTTCGGTCTCTTCGCCTCTGCGTCGCAGGCTGCGCTCACCCCCGAAGACGCTGCCATGAACCAGCCGGTGCAGCCGTTCCGCATCATCGGCGACATCTATTACGTCGGCGCCTCCGATGTGACCTCTTACCTCATCGTCACTCCCAAGGGCGACATCCTGCTGGACAGCGGCTTCGCCGAGACCGTACCCCAGGTGGAGAAGAACATCGCTGCCCTGGGCTTCAAGCTCGCGGACGTGAAGATCCTCATCAACAGTCACGCCCATTTCGACCATGCCGGCGGTCTCGCGGAACTGAAGCGCGTGACCCATGCCAGTCTCGAGGTGAGCGCGGCGGATGCGGCTATCATGGCCCGGGGCGGCAAGGACGATCCCGGTTATGGCGACCGTTTCCGCTATGAACCGGTGACGGCCGACAAGCTGCTGAAGGACGGAGATGAGGTCGAGCTGGGTGGCGTGATCCTCACGGCCCACGTCACCCCGGGCCACACCCCGGGCTGCACCACCTGGACCACGCGGGTGGAGGAGGGCGGCAAGCTCTACGACGTGCTGTTCCTGTGCAGCGTCACCGCTCCGGGTTACCAGCTGGTGGGCAATCCCCGGTATCCCGGCATCGTCGCCGACTTCACCAGGAGTTTCGCGGTGCTGCACGCGCTGCCCTGCGATGTGTTCCTGGGTGCCCACGGCGGGTACTACGGCCTGCAGGAGAAGATCGCCCGCCTGCAGCGGCACGAGCCCGGCAACCCGTTCATTGATCCTCGCGGCTACCGGGATTACCTGGACAAGGCCGAGCAGGCTTTCAAGCGGGAACTGGCGGAGCAACAAGCGGCCGCCGCGAAACATTGACCGGATGAACCCACGGCCGATCATCCGACCTGCCGAACCCGACGACGCTCTCGTGGTGGCGCGGGTCCACGTGCGCTCCTGGCAGGTGGCCTATCGGGGCCTGCTCTCCGGCAGCTATCTCGACGCGCTCAAGCCCGAAGACCGGGCCAAGCGCTACACCTTTGGTTCCGATAATCCGGGTGCTCCTTACACCCTCGTGGCTCTGATGGAAGGAGTCATCTGCGGCTTCGCCACTACCCTGCCGACGCGTGACGCGGATAGCGCAGGCCAAGGCGAGCTCGCCGGCCTCTATGTGGACCCGGACTGGTGGGATTGCGGCGTAGGCCGCGTGCTGATCGCGGCGGCCCGGGAGCGGCTCGCGGCACAGGGGTTCGCGACCGCGATGCTCTGGGTGCTCGACAGCAACGCCCGGGCCCAGCGCTTCTACGGGAAGGACGGTTGGAGGCCCGACGGCATGCGTCGGGTCGAAAAGGTCTGGGATGTGAAAGTGCAGGAGCTCCGCTATAGTCGGCCACTGCCTTGAAGCTCCGTTCCCCGAAGGTGGCTCCCATGCGCAATGGACTGATGCTTTCCCTGTTCTCCGCACTGTTCCTGGCCATGCCCGCCATGGCGGCACCGCCTTCCTATAGTATCGCCGACATATTCGCGGAGCCGGGCCTGACCGGCTATAGGCCGGAGAGCCTGCAATGGAGCCCGGACGGGAAGCACCTGAGCTATTTCCTGCGGGATCCCGGCACCAAGCTCGCCGACCTCTACCTCGTGGACCCGGACACGGGTGAGACCCGCCTGCTCATGAGCGGTAAGGATCTCGCCGGCGCGGCCCTGCCGCCCTCGGCCATCAAGAACCAGCGCGAGCAGGAGTGGGTGACCCGCTACGGCGTCGCGAGCTACGGCTGGGCCCACGATGGCAGCGCCATCTACTACCAGAGCGGCGACCAGTATTTCCTGTTCAAGCTCGCCGACCGCAAGGTCACCCAGCTCAGCCGTGAGCCGGGGGCCAAGAGCTACGGCCGGCTCTCGCCGGACGGCAAGTGGATCAGCTATGTGAGCGGGGACGACGTCCACTATGTCTCCCTCGCGGGCGGCGCTGGTGGTCTCGTGGCGCTCCACGTGCCCGGCGTGCAGAACGGCGCCCTCGACTGGGTGTATACCGAGGAGCTGGAACTGCGTTCCGCCTACGAGTGGTCGGAGGACAGCCGCTACATCGCCTTCCTGCAGTTCGACGAACGGCCGGTGCGCCCCTTCCCGTTGGTGGACTACATGGCCCAACAGCCGGATGTGTATCCGGAGCGCTATCCCGTGGCCGGCGCCCCCAACCCGAAGGTGCTGCTCGGAATCCGCGACCTGCGCGACGACAAGACCGCGTGGCTCAAGGTGGCGGGCACCGCCGACAACTACCTCGCCCGCTTCGGCTGGCTGCCGGGACAGGACAGGGTCTGGGCCCTGGTGCTGGATCGGGCCCAGACCCACGCCATCCTCTACACCGCCAAGCCCGATGGTGGCGACCTTAAGACCCTGGCGCGCTTCACGGATCCCTACTGGATCGACGTGCGCGTCGACCCCAGGTTCCTGAAAGACGGCGACTTCATCTGGACCGCCGCCACCGACGGCTGGACCCATCTCTATCTCTTCGACCCGCAGGGCAGGGTGATACGCAAGCTCACGGACGGGGACTACAACGTCATCTCCTTGGCGGGCGTGGACGAGGCCCGAGGCATCGTCTATTACACCCGCTACAGCGACGGACCCTTGAACACCGGGCTCTATGCCGTGTCCCTGAAAGGCGGCGAAGCCCGGGCTCTCGACCCGGGCGACGGCACCCACGACATCAAGATGAGCGAGGACGGCGGGCATTACGTGGACACTGCTTCCACGGCGCTCACGCCTCCCGAGAGCGCGCTCTATACGGGCGACGGCAGGCGCGTGGCGCTGATCCATGCCGCCGCGAAGCTGCCCTATGAGTTCTCGAAACCCCAGTTCCTGACCATCCC
>DASYZF010000372.1:0-3299 GCA_035946515.1 Gammaproteobacteria bacterium
AAGCACTGGCAGAAGGTGCTGTTCGTGGATGCCAACACCGGCGCCATCGACTTGGCGGCGGATCCGGCCCAGCCGGACGTGATGTTCGCCGCCACCTGGCAGGGCCGCGAGTGGCCCTGGTTCGCTTACTACATCCCGCAGCAGGGCCCCGGCAGCGGCGTCTGGAAATCCACGGACGGTGGCAAGACCTGGACGAAGCTCTCCGGCGGCGGCTTGCCCGGCGGCGCGCTCGGGCGCATCGGCCTCGCGGTCGCCCCCGGCACCAACGACCAGCGGGTCTACGCGCTCATCGAGAGCAGCGACGACAAGCAGACGGCGCTCTATCGCTCCGACGACGGCGGCGCGAACTGGAAGTCCATGGGCCACGACGAGCTCGTGAGCGGTTATTTCGACCGCCTGGCGGTGGATCCCAAGGACCCCGATACCCTCTACGTCATGAACCGCTCGGTGGCCAAGTCCACCGATGGCGGCAAGACCTTCAGCTGGTTCAAGGGCGCGCCCGGCGGAGACGACTATCACTTCATGTGGATCAACCCGGACGACGACAGCCATATGGTGGTGGCGAGCGACCAGGGCACGAGCGTGAGCATCGACGGCGGCAAGAGCTGGTCTTCCTGGTACAACCAGCCCACCGGGCAGTTCTATCACGTGACCACCGATAACCGCTTCCCCTACCACATCTATAGCGGCCAGCAGGACAGCGGCACGGTGGAGGAGGAGAGCGCCAGCGATTACGGCGAACTCACGTTCCGCGACTGGAACTCCACGGGCGGCGATGAGCGCAGCTACGTGTTCCCGGACAACGGCGATCCCAACATCGTCTATGTCGGCGGCCTCGGCGGCCACATCTCCCGCTTCGACAAGCGCACCGGGCAGGTGCAGAACATCTCCGCCTGGCCCATCACGGACTACGGCAAGCGCCCCACCACGGTGAAGTACCGCTACAACTGGTTCTACCCGGTGGTGGCGGACCCCCACAGAGCGCACGTCATCTATCTCGGCGCCCAGTACGTGTTCAAGAGCACGGATGAAGGCACGCACTGGAGCATCATCAGCCCCGACCTCACCGGTGCCGACCCCCATTCGCCCGACGCCACGGCTTGCGACGGCAACGACCTCAAGTTCGCCCAGGCCAAGGCCTGTGGCTACGGCGTGATCTTCAGCATCGCGCCCTCGCCCGCCAAGGAAGGGGTGATCTGGACCGGCGCCGACGATGGCGTCATCGAGCTCAGCCGCGACGGCGGCAAGCACTGGAGTGACGTCTCTCCCAAGGACATGCCGGCCTACGGGCGCGTGAACCAGGTGGAAGCCTCCCCCACGGACCCGGCCACGGCGTATCTCGCGGTGGATACCCATCGCCAGGACGTCTTCAAGCCCTTCGCTTTCCGCACCCATGACTACGGCAAGACCTGGACGGCCATCACCGCCGGCATCCCGGCCTCCGAGTTCGTGTACGTGGTGCGCCAGGACCTGAAGGATCCGAAGCTGCTTTATGCCGGCACCAACCGCGGCGTATACGTCTCCTTCGATGACGGCGACGCCTGGCAACCGCTCGAGAACGGCCTGCCGGCGGTGCGGGTGCGTGACCTCACCCTGCACGGCGACGACCTGATCGCCGCCACCCACGGACGCGGCCTGTGGGTGATGGATGACGTGGCTTCCTTGCGCCAGGTGGCGGACGCCAAGACCGACGGCCCGATCCTGTTCAAGCCCGCCGTGGCGGTGCGCGTGCGGCGCGATGAGAACAAGGACACGCCCCTGCCGCCGGAAGAGCCGGCCGGCCAGAACCCACCGGAAGGCGCCATCATCGACTATTGGCTGCCCGAGGACGTCGACGGTCCGGTGAAGTTGGAGATAGACGATGCCGTCGGCAAGACCGTGCGCAGCTACGCCAGCGACGCACCCCAGACCAAGCTGGAGACGGATCTCTATTTCAATTCCGCCTGGCTCTCCCCGCCCGAGACGTTGCCGGCGGAGGCGGGCGGTCACCGCTTCGTATGGGACTTGCGCTATCCGCGGCCGCTGGCCTTGAGCTATGACTATTCCATCGCCGCAGTGTACGGCCGGGGCGGTGACGTGCTGCCCGAAGGGCCGCTGGTGCTGCCGGGTAAGTACACGGTGAAGCTCACCGCCGGCGGCAAGACCTATAGCGAGCCCTTCGAGGTGACGCTGGATCCGCGCGTCTCGGCGAAGGATGCCAAGGTTGCGCTGCCGGCGCAGCTCAAGTTCGCGGACGAGATCGGCGAATCCATGCGCCAGAGCTACGTAGCCCATGAAGAGGTCGCGAAGCTCCGAGCGGACCTCGCCAAGCTCACCCCGCAGCTCGGCGCGGCCTCGGATGCGGAATTGGCGAAATCCGTGGCGGCCTTCGACGCCAAAGCGGAGGGATTGGAGAGCAAGGCGAAGGATCGGAAGAACCTGCACGCCATCAACGGTGGTCTCGCGGGTCTCGCGTCCGAGATCGGCGACGGCGACCGCACGCCGCCCGCCCAGTACCACGAGGCCTACGAGGTCTACGCGGGGAACCTGAAGCAAGCCCTCAAGCAGTGGGATACGCTGCGCAACAGCGAGTTGCCGACGCTCAACGCCGCGCTCAAGGCCCGCGGTCTCGCGCCGCTCCAGGTGACGGGCCCGTGATGCCTGCCGCCGAGATCGTCACCGGCCTCGTGGCGCTCCTGCACCTCTATTTCCTGGTGCTGGAGATGTTCCTCTGGACGAAGCCTTATGGACGGCGCGTGTTCGGGCTCACGCCCGAATTCGCGACCGCGTCCCGCAGCCTTGCCGCCAACCAGGGGCTCTATAACGGCTTCCTGGCGGCGGGGCTCATCTGGGGCCTCATCACGGCTGACAAGCCGGTGACGCTTTTCTTCCTGGGCTGCGTGGTGGTCGCGGGGGTCTTCGGTGGTTTCACGGCCAGCCGCAAGATACTGGCCGTACAGGCGCTTCCCGGGGCGATAGCCCTGGGCCTGAACCTGGCGATTTAGAAGAAGGGATTGGTGGACAGGTCCGCGGGCACCGCCGCGGGCGCGCGGCCATACAGGGGCTTGCCGTATACGGCAAGCGGGTCGCCAGGATGGCGGCACTGGACACGGCGCCAGGGAAGGCTAAGAAGTTCAGTAAGGGAACTCGGGAAGATGGTGGGCGGTACAGGGCTTGAACCTGTGACCTCGGCCGTGTGAAAGCCGCGCTCTACCAGCTGAGCTAACCGCCCTTGGGAGGGAGCGCATTGTACGGGTCGAGGGGGAGGGGGTCAATGTGAGCCCCGGTCCGATAATCCACATCGATATCCTTCCATTGAC
>DASYZF010000373.1:0-1897 GCA_035946515.1 Gammaproteobacteria bacterium
CTTGAAACCCAGCCGCACGTTCTCGAAATCCGTGTCCTTCACCTTCGGCACCAGGTTGACCCATTCGAGGCCGTCCTTCGCACCCAGGTCCTCCACGCTGAAGCTCTTCTCCACGTCGTTGGAGCCGGAGAGCAGCACCGCAGGGCTCGCCGCCAGGGTGTCGTTCAGGCGTTTCACCGTCACCTGCTGCAGCTCCACGTCGTAGAGCCAGAGGCGCTTGCCGTCCGCCACGATCACCTCGGGGTTGGGCTTGGCGTAGTCCCAGCGGAAGCGGTCCGGCCGCTTGATGGAGAGCGTGCCGTTGGACTGCTTCACCTGCTTCAGGTTGCTGTCCAGCACCACCTGGGTGAAGTCCGCCTTGAGGCTGTGCACGTCCTCCAGGAACGCGTGCATGCGGGCGATGCCGCCCGTGGGGGCCGCCGCCAGCGGCGGCAGCGCGAAGACCGAAAGAGCCAGGGACAGCAGGATACGCTTCATATATTAAGCCTCGTGTTCACTCGTCCCCGTCGGTCGGCGGCGCCGCCGCCAGCACCTCGCGGGAACCGTTGGATTGCAAGGGGCCCACGATGCCGCGGGCCTCCATCTCCTCGATCATGCGCGCCGCCCGGTTGTAGCCGATCTTCAGGCGCCGCTGCACGCCGGAGATGGACGCACGCCGGCTCTCGGTGACGATGCGCACCGCCTGGTCGTACAGAGGGTCCGCCTCGCCGCTCACCTCCCCGTCCTCGCCCGGTTCGCCCATGCCCGCCAGGCCCGGCACCGGCTCCGAGGGCCCTTCCAGGATCTCGTTCATGTAATGGGGTTGGCCCTTGCGCTTCAGGTGCGCCACCACCTTGTGCACTTCCTGATCGCCCACGAAGGCGCCGTGGATGCGCACCGGCAGCGAGGTGCCGGGCGGCAGGTACAGCATGTCGCCGTGGCCGAGCAGCGACTCCGCACCCTGCTGGTCCAGGATGGTCCGCGAATCCACTCGCGCCGACACCTGGAAGGCGATGCGCGCCGGGATATTGGCCTTGATGAGGCCGGTGATCACGTCCACCGAGGGGCGCTGCGTGGCGAGCACCAGGTGGATGCCCGAGGCACGGGCCTTCTGGGCCAGGCGTGCGATCAGCTCCTCCACCTTCTTGCCCACCACCATCATCATGTCGGCGAGCTCGTCCACCACCACCACGATGTGGGGCATGGGCGTGAGCGTGCGGATCTCGGAGTCCGGCAGGAGCGCCTTCTGCTCCGGCGTCAGCATCGGGTCGGGGATGGGCCTCTTGGCGTCGATGGCTTCCTTCACCTTCCGGTTGTAGCCCGCGAGGTTGCGCACCCCCAGGGCCGCCATCAGCCGGTAGCGGCGCTCCATCTCCGCCACGCACCAGCGCAGCGCGTTGGAGGCCTCCTTCATGTCCGTCACCACCGGCGCCAACAGGTGCGGGATGCCTTCGTACACCGAGAGCTCCAGCATCTTGGGGTCGATCATGATGATGCGGGTGTGCTCGGCGGTCGCCTTATATAGGAGGCTCAGGATCATGGCGTTGATGGCCACGGACTTGCCCGAGCCCGTGGTGCCGGCGATCAGGAGGTGCGGCATGCGCTCCAGGTCCGCCACCATGGGGTTGCCGCCGATATCCTTGCCGAGCGCGAGGGTCAACGGCGAACCGCTGTCGTCGTATTCCTTGGACTTGAGGATCTCGCCCAGGGTCACGAGCTGGCGCGCCTCGTTGGGGATCTCCAGGCCCACCACGGACTTGCCGGGGATGACCTCCACCACCCGCACACTGATGGCCGAGAGGCCGCGCGCCAGGTCCTTGGAGAGGTTGGTGATCTGGCTCACCTTCACGCCGGGTGCCGGCTGCAGCTCGAAGCGGGTGACCACGGGGCCGGGGTTCACCGCCACCACCTGCACCTC
>DASYZF010000374.1:0-2818 GCA_035946515.1 Gammaproteobacteria bacterium
AGAGGGAGAGCACGAGCTCGGTACGGGCGGCGCTGGCGTCCAGGCGCGCCGCATTCAACTGGACGGGGGCTGCCGCCAGGGTGAAAGCCGGTGCCAGCAGCCCGGTGGCTGCCAGGAAGACACTCAGTCCACGCACGCGAAGACCCCTCCCGGGACCCTAAAGGTGTCTACAAGTTATACACCATCCGGAGGGTTTTTCAACTATTTTGTCATTGGAATTATATAGATACGCGCTTATCTTAGAGTCAGGCCTTACGTCTTGCCGCCAAGGGCCTGGGCCCAAGCCTGACAAACCCCCCTACCCCGCTCCGTGACCCCCTCTATCTCCAGCCCTCTGCCCTCCGGGACCACGCTCAGACGGCAGCGCATATCGGGGGCTGGCAAGAAATGCTCGCCCCGCTCCGGCCATTCGATGAGGACCACGCCCTCCATCTCCCGCACCCCCAGGAACTCCAGCTCCTCGGGATCGGCGACGCGGTAGAGATCCAGGTGCTGCAGCTCCCGGCCCCCGAGCTCGTAGGGTTCCACGAGCGTATAGGTGGGGCTGGGCACCCGACCCGGGTGCCCCAGCGCCTTCAGCATCCCTCTCACCAGGGTGGTCTTCCCCGCTCCCAGCTCCCCGTGCAGATAGACCACGAGACTCCGGGGCAACACGGAACCCAAGGCGGCACCGGCCGCCTCGGTGGCGGCCGTGTCCATGAGGGTCAGGCGCATCAGACGTTCACCAGGCGCCGCAAGGGCTCCATGAGGTCCCGGGCCATGAGGCCGCGCTCTCCCTGGCGCGCGGCGAGGTCGCCGGCGGAAGCATGGACGTAGACGCCCATGCGCGCCGCATCGGGCAGGGCGAGGCCCTGGGCCACCAGCGCCGCGATGACACCGGTGAGCACATCGCCCATGCCCGGGGCCGCCATGCCGGGGTTGCCGGCGGTGCACACCGAGGTCGTCTCGCCCGGCACCGCGATGAGGCTGCCCGAACCCTTGAGCACGGTGACGGCGTCGAAGCGCCGCGCGAGCGCTTCCACCGCCGTGAACCGGTCGCCCTGGACATGGGCGTTGCTGGCATCCAGAAGCCGCGCGGCTTCACCCGGATGGGGCGTCAGTATCCAGTCGCCGCGCTTCGAAGGGGATCGGGCCAGGAGATTCAGGGCATCCGCATCCACCACGAGCGGCAAGGGGGAAGCCAATATCTTCTCCAGCAGCGCCTTGCCCCAAGCGTCCTGGCCGAGACCCGGGCCCACCGCCACGACGCTGGCCCGGGCCAGGAGCGGCGCCAGTTCTTCCGGGGTCTCCACCGGGCGCGGCATGGCTTCCGGCAGGCCGGCCAGCAGCGCTTCCGCGTGGCCACGGCGGGTGGCGATGCTCACCAGCCCGGCCCCCGTGCGCAACGCGGCTTCGGCGCAGAGACGCACCGCACCGCCCATGCCCTGATCGCCGCCCACCACCAGGACGTGGCCGAAATCGCCCTTGTGGGCATCGCGGCGCCGGGGCGGCAGGTGCCGCTCCCGCATGCGGCTGCTGCGCAGGCGCAAGGCCCGCGGCAGGGCACCGGCGTAGACGGAAGCGGGCACCGCCAGGTCGTCGAAGCGCAACAGCCCGCAGCATTCGGGACCGGCGCCGGTGAACAGGCCCGTCTTGAGTCCGATGAAGGTGACCGTGACATCGGCGCGCACTGCGCCCGCCATCTCGGCACCGGTGTCGGCGTTGAGCCCGGTGGGGATATCGAGGGAAAGCACGGGGAGACCCGCGGCGTTGACCGCCTCCACCGCCCGCAACCAGTCACCCTGCAGGGGCCGGTCGAGACCCGTGCCCAGGAGCGCATCCACGATCAGGTCCGCCTGGGGCAGCTTGCCGTCGAACCTCGTCTCGGTACCGCCGGCCTTGAGGAAACGTCCGCGCATCTCGGCCGCCGGCAGCCTGGCAGGGTCGCCGAGCGTGAGCAGCGCGACCTCGCGGCCCTGCACCTGGGCCTGCGCCGCGAGCACGTAGCCTTCGCCGGCGTTGTTGCCGGCGCCGCAGAGCACCAGGATGCGTCCGGCACCAGGCCATTGGTTCGCCAGGATGTGCCACGCGCCGTGCCCGGCGCGCTGCATGAGTTCCAGGGCCGGGATGCCGGCCTTCTCGATGGCCGCGCGGTCCAGTTCCCGGACCTGGGCGGCGGTGAAAAGTGCTTCAGGCAGTGCGGGCATGCGGGCATTATATATAGCCTTATGCAGCCCCCCGCCACACCGGATTTCACCGCCCTCGCCGTCCGCATCAAGGCCTGGGGCCGGGAACTCGGCTTCCAGCAGCTGGGCATCGCCGGCGTGGAACTGCCCGAAGACGAACGGCGTCTGCTGCGCTGGCTGGAGGCCGGGCGCCATGGGGAGATGGACTACATGCAGCGCCACGGCACGCGCCGCAGCCGGCCGAGTGAATTGGTACCCGGCACGCTGCGGGTGATCTCGGCACGCATGGATTACTGGCCCGGGGATGCCCTCAAGGTGAAGGGGTTGCTGGAGGAGCCTGAGCGCGCCTACATCGCCCGTTATGCCCTGGGCCGCGACTACCACAAGGTGTTGCGCGGCAAGCTGCAGAAACTCGCCGACCTCATACAGGAAGAGACCGGGCCCTTCGGTTACCGCGCCTTCACCGACAGCGCCCCGGTGCTGGAGAAGCCCCTGGCGCGGGATGCGGGCCTCGGCTGGGTGGGCAAGCACACCAACCTCATCAACAAGGAGGCGGGCTCCTGGTTCTTCCTGGGAGAACTCTTCACCGACCTGCCCCTGCCCGTGGACGCGCCGGCATCCGACCACTGCGGCAGTTGCCGTGCCTGCATGGA
>DASYZF010000375.1:0-2316 GCA_035946515.1 Gammaproteobacteria bacterium
CCGAGCTGGGAGAGCACCGCGGTCACCCGGCCGAAGATGAAGTCGTCGTGCTTGGAGTAGATGCAGATGGCGGTGCCGCCGCGCTGGCTCTGCTGGCGCAGGAACACCAGCGGCGCATCGCCCTGCAGCCGCGCCGCCAGCACCGCGGTATGCCAGGCGATCTCGTCGGCGTTATGGCGCAGGAAGTACTCCTCCGAGAGCCGCCGCCACACGCCGTCGGCGGCATCGGGATCGAGACCGCGCTCGGCCACGAGTCTCCTGGCTTGTGCCTGGGTCTCGCGGATGAGTTCGTCCTTGTCGAGAGGGGCTTCGGTGCCGCGGCGCAGCGCCAGGCTGGCGCTGTGATAGAGCTCGGTGAAGAGCCCGGCCTTCCAGGAATTCCACAGGTCCGGATTGGTGGCGCGCACGTCGGCTACCGTGAGCACGTAGAGGTAGTCCAGGTGCAGGGGGTCGCCCACCTTGGCGGCGAAGGCCTGGATCACCTCCGGGTCGCTGATGTCCTTCTTCTGGGCGGTGATGGAGAGCAAGAGGTGGTTCTGCACCAGCCAGGCCGCGAGCCTGGCTTCGTACCGGCTCAAGCCGTGGTCGAGGCAGAACTGCTCCGCCTCCACAGCGCCCAGCTCCGAGTGGTCACCGCCCCGCCCCTTGGCGATGTCGTGGAACAGGCCCGCGAGGTAAGCCACCTCCGGTTTCGGCAGGGCCTGCATGATGCGGCTGCAGAGCGGGTACTCGTGGTCGTAACGGGAGAGGGCGAAGCGGCGCAGGTTGCTGACCACGAAGAGCGTGTGCTCGTCCACCGTGTAGGCGTGGAACAGGTCGTACTGCATGCGGCCCACCACCGTGCCGAAGGCGGGCAGGTAGCGGCCCAGCACCCCGTAGCGGTTCATGCGCCTGAGCTCATGGGTCACCCCCTGGGGCTCGCGCAGGATGTCCATGAACAACCCCCGATTGGCGGGGTCCTCGCGGAAGGCAGAGTCCATCCGCGGCAGGGCGAGCCGCACCGCGCGGATGGTCTCGGCGCTCACGCCCTTGAGGCGCGGATGCTGCTCCAGCACGTGGAACATCTCCAGGAGCGCCGCCGGTTTGCGCTCGAAGAGGTCGGGCCGGCGGGCCGCGAGGAAGCCGCCCTGGTCCGCGAAGTCCGGGCTCAAGGGCACCGCTTCGCCCATCGCAGGCTTGAGGATCGCCTCGTCGAAGAGTTGCAGGAGCATCTCGTTGAGGCGCGATACCTGCAGCACCACGCGGTAGTACTGCTGCATGAACTGCTCGACGCCGAGGTTGTTCGGCGCGTCCTGGAAACCCTCCTGGCGCGAGAGCTTGATCTGGGCATCGAACAGCAGCCGGTCCTCGCGCCGGCCGTAGAGCAGGTGCAGGGCGTAGCGCACCTTCCAGAGATGGTCCTGGGCGGCGCTCAAGCTCGCGTATTCCTCTTCCGTGAGGAAGCCATGCTCCACGAGGTCATGGAGGGTGTCGGCGCCGAAATGCCGCTTCACCACCCAGCCGATCATCTGCACGTCGCGCAGGCCGCCCGGGCCTTCCTTCACGTTGGGTTCGAGGCGGTAGGCGGTATCGTGATATTTGGCGTGGCGCTCCTGCTGTTCGCGCCATTTGGCGGCGAAGAACTCCTCGGATGGCCAGAGCGCCGGCGGGCCGGTGAGCTCGCCGAGCCGCTCGAAGAGAGAGCGGCTGCCGCAGAGCACGCGCGCCTCCATGAGGCTCGTGGCCACGCTGATGTCCTCGCGCGCATGGCTCACGCATTCGTCCAGGGTCCGCACGCTGTGGCCCACTTCGAGGCCGATGTCCCAGAGCGCCGTGACGAAGGCGGCGATGCGCTCGCGGTGCGCGCCGCCGGCCTCTTCGCGCACCAGGAGCAGGATGTCGACGTCGGAGGCGGGATGCAGTTCGCCCCGGCCGTAGCCGCCCACCGCCACCAGGGTGAGCTCGTCCTCGAGCCCCGTGAGCTGCAGCTTGAAGGTCTGTGCGAGCAGCGCGTCCACCAGCGCCGCCCGCTCCCGCACCAGCAGGCCCACGGCGACCCCGGCTTCGAAGCGCCGGCGCAGCTCCGCATCGCCCTGTTGGAGGGCGCGTTTCAGGGCCGGCAAGGGTCGTGAGCCCTGGGCGAGGCTCTTCTGCAGGGCGGCGTTATCGAACAGGGTGGGGGTGCCGGGCGTCGCAGAGGACGGGTTCGCGCCCACGCGTCACACTTCGCCGTTCGCGCGGGTGGTGAGGATCTCGTGACCCTTGTCGGTCACCAGGATGGTGTGCTCCCACTGCGCCGAGAGGGAATGGTCCTTGGTCACCACCGTCCAGCCGTCG
>DASYZF010000376.1:0-1667 GCA_035946515.1 Gammaproteobacteria bacterium
GGTGCCGGTCTCGGCCTGGGACTGGAAGCCCCAGGACTGGGGCGGCTGCCCCGGGGAGAGCTTCTCCCTGCGCGAGCATCTCTGTCACGTGCGCGACTTCGATACCCTGGGCTACCAGGACCGCTTCCGCCGCACCCGCGAAGAAGCCAATCCCGTGCTCCCGCCCCTGGACGGCTACGTCATGGCGCGGGAGCGCGGCTATGGGGACACCGATCCCTATGAGGCGCTGGCCGCGTTCGCCGCCGCCCGGGTCGAGACCCTCGCCGTCATCCGGGGCTTCGCGCCCGCAGAGCTCGCGCGTCCGGCGGACTTCGCCGAATACGGCCAGGTCACCTTAAGCGGGCTGGTGCATTACCTCTCGGCCCATGACCGGCAGCATCTCGCCTGCCTCCACTGGCTCCTGGGCAAGCACGCCGACGCTGCATGAAGCCTTTGCATCGATACGCGGAGATCCACGCATGATGAAGCTTTATTATTCTCCCGGCGCATGCTCCATGGCTCCGCACATCCTGCTGGAGGAGAGCGGCGTCCCCTACGAGGCGGTGCTGGTGGCCATCGCCGAGGGCAAGACCCGCACCCCGGAGTACCTCGCCATCAATCCCAAGGGCCGGGTGCCGGCGCTGCTCACGGCGGAAGGGGAGATCCTCACGGAGGTGCCGGCCATCTCCTGCTACCTCGCCGAGCATTCCCCCGGCGTGCGACTCCTGCCCCAGGGCGGCCTGCCGCTTGCCCGCTGCCTCGAGTGGTTCAACTGGCTCTCGGGCACGGTGCACACCATGGCCTTCGGCCAGTTCTGGCGCGCCCACCGTTTCCTGGACGACGAGCAGCTGTTCCCGCCCCTCAAGGACAAGGGCCGGCGCAACATCCTGGACCACTTCGCGTTCATCGAAGGCCGGCTCAAGGACCGGAACTGGGCCGTGGGCCAGGCCTATACGGCGGTGGACGCTTATCTCCTGGTGTTCTTCCGCTGGGGCCACCGCATCGGCCTCGACATGCGTCCCGGCTACCCGCACTGGACCCGGCATGCGGAACGGGTGCTGGAGCGCCCCGCGGTGCAGCGTACTCTCCAACAGGAAGGGGTCTCGGCCTGGGGCCCTCCGGAATAATAATGATGATGCTCATCGAGCCCCGCGGCACCGTGAACACGGGCGATGCAGGCGGGGCCATGACCGCCGAGAACGACGTCTGGATCTAAGCTCCCCGCAGCGCCCTATATAGTTGCCGCCAATAGCCTCGATGATGCGGCTAAAAGCGTCGAATCCTCTCGTCCCACCGGTGACTCAGGCATAAATAGCCATGGATTGAGCCTCGATCCTGGGTATACTTCTCTTCCTGATATTGTCAAATAAACATATGCCAGGGAGGGCCCACCAGGAGGCGAGGCGATGGCCAGGCATTTCGTGCGGGTGACCTTCTACGGCCGCGAGACGCCGTTGCAAGTGACGATCGGCGATGTGGACGCAGAAGACATCATCGGCGGGGTGAAGGGCCTCGCCGCCGGCGGCAAGGACATCCAGGCGTTCTATCTCTTCACCGTGGGTGAGCACGTGAGCGCGCTCATCTCCGTGGCGGAGATCCAGACCCTGCAGTTCAGCACCAAGCCCAACGGCGGCATATGGACGCCGCCCGTGATGTCGGCGGGCGTGGCTTTCTACCTCAAGGGGCGG
>DASYZF010000377.1:0-3602 GCA_035946515.1 Gammaproteobacteria bacterium
TGGAACATCGCCCTGCCGGTGCTCATCGTCATCGGCATGTGGTTCATCTTCTCCGGCGGCGACAAGCCGCTCTTCAAGGTGGCGGTGCTGGACGGTGGCGTGCCCATCGCCAGCATCGACAGCGCCTTCCTCAAGACCCGCTACGTGGATTTCTACCCGGTGACTGACCAGGAGCAGACCGAATCCAAGGTGGCCCATAACCAGGTGGACATGCTGCTGGACCTGCGTGAGGCCAAGGCGCCCCGCTACTGGATCAACGAGACCTCGCCCAAGGGCTACGTGCTGGAGAAGATCCTGGCGGGCGAGACCGACGCCCATTACATCCGTGCCACCGTGAGCGGGCGCGCCATCAACTATGTGGATTGGCTCATCCCCGGGGTGCTGGGCATGAACATGATGTTCTCCTGCCTCTTCGGCGTGGGCTACGTGATCGTGCGCTACCGCAAGAACGGCTTCCTGAAACGCCTCAACGCCACGCCCTTGAAGGCCTTCGAGTTCATCGCCGCCCAGGTGACCTCGCGCCTGCTGCTGATCATGAGCGTCACGCTGCTGGTGTTCCTGGGCACCGAGCTGCTCATCCACTTCTACATGGCCGGCAGCTACCTGCTGTTGCTGCTGGTGGCGGTGCTGGGTGCGGCCAGCATGATCTCCCTGGGTCTGTTGGTGGCCGCGCGGGTCGCGAGCGAGGAGTTCGCCGGTGGCCTGCTCAACCTCGCCACCTGGCCCATGATGTTCCTCTCCGGCGTCTGGTTCTCCCTGGAGGGCGCGCCGGCCTGGATCCAGGACACGGCCAAGGTCTTCCCCCTCACCCAGATGCTGGTGGGAGCCCGCAAGGTGATGCTGGACGGCGCGGGGTTCTCCGATCTCTGGCCTCAGCTCCTGTCGCTGGGTTCCATGACCGTGCTGTTCCTGGCCCTGGGCTCCTTCGGCTTCAAGTGGAAGAATGACTGATACCTAGCCTTTTACCCCGGCCTTCCACCCCCATATCTCCCGCATGCTCCCCCTCTTCAGACGTTGGCGCGAGCGCCGCATCCTGGAACGCCATCCCATCGCCGAGCCGGATTGGCGCCAGGTCCTGATCGAGACCCCGGCCTTGAGGCGCCTGTCGGCGTCGGAACAGGCCCGCCTGCGGGTGCTGGCCACCTTCCTGCTGCATGAGAAATCCGTGGAACCAGTGCAGGGCCTCGAGCTCACCGGCGCCATGCGCGCGCGGCTCGCCGCCCTCACCTGCCTGCCGGTCCTGAACCTGGGCTTGAGCTGGTACCGGGGCTGGCATTCCATCGTGCTCTATCCGGATCTCTTCATGCCGCGGCACGAGTACACCGATGCCGCCGGTGTGGTGCATCGCGGCCACCGGGTGCTGGAGGGCGAGGCCTGGCAGCGGGGGCCGGTGATCCTCTCCTGGGCTGGGGTGGCGGAAACGGGTACGCCGCTGGGCCACAACGTGGTGATCCACGAGATGGCTCACAAACTCGATATGCTGAACGGCGAACCCAACGGCTTCCCGCCCCTGCACGGGCGCATGAGCCGCCGCGCCTGGTCCCGCAGCCTCACCGCTGCTTACCGGGCGCTGGAAAGTCGCGTGCACCAGGGTTATCCGCCGCCGCTTGATCCCTATGGCCTGGAGAACCCAGGCGAGTTCTTCGCCGTGGCGAGCGAGGCCTTCTTCGAGACACCGCGGGCGCTCAGGGACTTCGATCCCGAGCTCTATCGGCAGCTCACGCTCTTCTACAAGCAGCAGCCATTCTCTAACTGAGCCCGATCAGAGCTGCCGCAAGCTCGAAGCGATCGGCATGCGCACCGCCCGCACCGCCGGCAGCAGCCCTCCGAACAGCCCCATCAGCAAGGCGTAGACGGCACCGCGGCTGAGCAGCGCGGGTGTGACCCGGAAGGAGAACGCCACCTGGGCGAAGTTGGAGCCGAGCGTGCTGGTCTCGATGCCGTTGAACAGCACATAGGCCAGTGCCCCGCCCACGATCCCGCCCAAGAGCCCCAGCAGCATGCCTTCCACCAGCACCGAGAGCAGCACCGGAGAGCGGCCGAAGCCGATGGCCCGTAGGGTGGCGATCTCCGCCGCCCGGCTCGAGACCGAGTTGTACATGGTGTTCACGGCCCCGAAGATGGCGCCAATGCCCATGAGGACGGCGATGAACGCGCCGGCGGTGGTGATGAACAGGCTCATGGCCTGGGACTGCTCGGCATAGAAATCCGATTCCCGCTCCACGCTGACCGAGAGCTGCGGGTTGCTGGTGAGCGCGTCCTTGAACGGCTGAAAGGCCGCGGGCGAAGTCAACTTCGCGAACACCGACTCCAGTGAGCTGCCGCGCTTGTAGGAGGCCTGGAGCACCGTGAGGTCGCCCCACACCTCCGAGGAGTAGACGCCGCCGTCGTCGAACACCCCGACGATGTTCCACTGGTAGGGTCCGGAGTGGATGGTATCTCCCAGCTTGAAGCCCTTGTATTCGTGGGAAGCGCGCAGGCCCACGATCACCTCGTTCAATCCCGGCTGGAAGTTCCGACCCGCCACGATATGCACCTTGTCATGCACCAGGAAGGCATTGGAATCCACACCCCGGAACGGGACGTTGGCGTCGAGCCCTGTGTCGACCTTAGGCATGCTGAGCTGCACCAGCAGCTCGTCCGAGGCCAGGGGCCCACCGGCGGTCTGCTGCAGGCCCGGCGCCTCGGCCACGAGCTTGGCATCGTTCACGCTCAACACGCTGTTCACCTCGGCGCCGGCGCCGCCGCGCAGCACCACCACCACGTCAGGCGAACCGGATTCCTGAAGCGTCTGGTTGAAGCCGTCGCGGATGGCGAACACCGCCACGAACACCATCACCACGCCAGTGAAGCCGATGACCGCCACGAGGGAGGAATCGAGCCGCCCCTTGAGGTTGCCCAAGTTGAGGGCGCAGACCGTGTAGAGCTGATGGATCCAGTGCATGGTTCAGGCCCTCCTCAGGGCGGCGGCCACCTGCAGGCGCATGGCCTGGGCGGCGGGCAAGAGTCCGGCCAGGAGACCGAGCAGGAGCATCAAGAGGATGCCGAGGGCGAGACCCGCGGGCGGCGTATGGAAACCCTGTACGAAGGGGAGCTTCGCGCCTATGCCTCCGGCGATGAAGGCGCCGAGACCCAGGCCCAGCAGTCCGCCCAGGAAAGTCACCAGCAGGGATTCCATGAGCACCATGGAACCGACGCCACGCCGGCTGAATCCTAAGGCCTTCAGCACCGCGAGCTCGCTGGTGCGCTCCCGGATCGATTGGGCCATGGTGTTGGCGATCACCAACAGCATGCTGAACAGCACGGCGCTGACGATGCCGGTGACGATCTTGCCGATGTTGCCCAGCATGGCAGCGAAACTCTGCACGAAGGCCTTCTCGCTGGAGGTCTTGGTCTCGGCATCGGAGTTGGCGAACATGTCGTCCACCTGCTTGGCGATGGCGCCGGCACGGGCAGGGTCCGAGATCCGCAGCAGGAACATGCCCACCTGGTTGTTGCGGAAGGCGCGGGTGTCGTCCAGGTACTTGTAGTGCATCAGCAGCAGGTCTTCCTGGGCACCGCTGTAGATGCCGTCCACGTTCACGTCCCAGGTGCTGTTGCCC